>JBBROE010000014.1:0-51931 GCA_038229695.1 Chitinophagales bacterium
AGGATGCCATTGCTGACCGTCCATACCGTATCCGGGAAAATGGCATCCGACAGCCTGTTGTTAAAAAGCGGCTTCCACCCCTGCCGGTTACCACTATGATGGTCCTGCGAAGCCAGGCGGAACGACAGCAACAGTAACAGCAGGGAAGTGAATTTCATAACTAATGCATTGAACGGTGAAAGTAAGGATAAGGGCCAAAGTGGCCTGCAACAAATCTCCGCTTAATCTGTAAATAACAACAGGTAATTTCATTAAACAAAAAATTCATGGCCAGGTTATTTTCCCCGCTTACGGTTAAATCGGTGACGTTTAAAAACAGGATCGTGGTTTCACCCATGTGTGAATATTCTTCGGTGGATGGTTTTGCCAACGACTGGCACATGGTTCATCTCGGCAGCCGCGCCGTCGGCGGGGCCGGACTCATCATCACCGAAGCGACGGCCGTATCTCCCGAAGGACGGATATCCCCGCAGGACCTGGGCATCTGGAAAAACGCCCACGTGGACAAGCTCAAGCCCATTGTTGCTTTTATGCAGAAACACGGCGCCGTAGCCGGTATTCAGCTGGCACATGCAGGCCGTAAGGCAAGTTTTCCCGCACCCTGGCAGGGTACGAAACAGCTGGCTGACGAAGCCGGCGGATGGCCAACCGTGGCGCCATCGGCCCTTCCCTTCCATGACGCCGATAAAATACCGGTGGCGCTGGATGCCGCCGGCATACGTAAAGTGCTCGATGATTTTGGGGAAGCCGCCCGCCGTGCGTTGAAGGCCGGCTTTCAACTGATTGAAATACACGCCGCCCATGGCTACCTGTTGCACGAGTTCCTGTCGCCCCTCAGCAACACCCGTACAGACGATTATGGCGGATCATTTGATAACCGCTGCCGGCTGTTGCTGGAGATTATAGATGTCGTGAAGACCGCCTGGCCGGCTGACCTGCCGCTGTTTGTGCGCATTTCGGCTACTGACTGGACAGCAGGAGGCTGGACTGCTGAAGATTCTGTGAGGCTGGCGGGGTTACTTAAAGAAAAAGCCGTAGACCTGGTCGATTGCTCCACCGGCGGCAATGTGCCGGCCGCTAAAATACCGGTGGCACCCAATTACCAGGTGCCGTTCTCTGCCAAAATCAGGCAGGAAGCGGGAATCCTTACCGGGGCAGTAGGCATGATCACCGGCGCCCAGCAGGCGGAAGACATCCTTGAAAAGGGAGAAGCCGATCTCATCATCATGGCCAGGGAGTTGCTGCGGGAGCCTTACTTTCCGTTGCATGCCGCTAAAGAACTGGGCGTGGATGTTACATGGCCGGAGCAGTACCAGCGGGCAAAATTATGAGGGCGGGTCCCCTGGCCGGGCTTACGATTGGCGAACGAAAACCGGAAGGGGGCCATTCCCAAACCGAAGCCGGCCAGGCCGTACAGCCAATACAAATTTTGTAACTTGTTGGGGCAATTAAGCGGGGAGAAATGAAAAGGTTGCTGTTTACCGGGCTGTTGATAGTCGCGGGTTTTTCAGGGTATGCGCAGTCGGTTACGGACGATGCAACCATCGATGAACGCGTAAGGGAGGTAGATGCCACTACACCGGCGGAGTTGTCGCAGCGCCTCACAGCACCTTACCATACCGACCGCGAAAAACTGCGGGCCCTTTTCAGCTGGATAACCCAGCACATCGATTACCGGGTAAAAAATTACCGGGGGATCGCTGCCACCGGTCCGGTTATTCCTGAAAAAGATCCGGCGCACTGGATTTCAGCTGACGATTTTGTGGCCGAAAATGTACTGCGCAATCGCTCTGCCGTTTGTGATGGCTATGCGCGGTTGTTTAAATCGCTGTGTGATTACGGCGGTATCCGGTGCAGGCTCATCAGCGGTTTTGCCCAGGGAGATTATAACCGGCGCGCGGCCTTCCGCTGCAACCACACCTGGAATGCCGTGTACCTGGACAGTGCCTGGCAACTGGTGGATGTTACCTGGGCGAGTGGCTACACCAACCTGCGCGGCGATGTCTTTGTGCGGCGCTATGATGAAAATTATTTTCTTGCCCCGCCGCGGGCGTTTTTGCGCGATCATTTCCCCGATGATTTACGCTGGTCGCTGCTGGAAAATCCGGAGATTCCTTCAGGCTTCAGGAGCATGCCCTATAAATGCCGGGCATTCAGCAAATACCGGGTAACGGCTTTCATGCCGGAGACCGGCATCATCGAAGCCGCCGTTGGCGATACCATCCGCCTTGTACTCAGCAGCACGGACCCGCTGCTGGACCAGAAGATGGTGCCTGATACACTCAGCGATTCGGACAGCAGCATTCACCCGGTATCGGCTTCCGTGGCCTACCCCGAACGCGTGGATACATCGGAAACCAGCCACCTGCTGCAATACCGGTATTGCGTAACCGACGCCAATGTCTGCTGGCTGCACATCCGGTACAACCATGATACGATATTGCATTACTACCTCAAAGTTAAAAAGCCCGATACGGCCCTGAAAGATAAAGTGGCAGCGGACTTATCTCCCCATTTTACCCCACGCTGACGGTCACGTTTTTAGAGGCGGATTGACAGACAGTACCTCAGCTACTGGCATTATTTTTTCGGATGCAGCAGTACAAATCAACGCATATGGCTACTTTATTTACCCTGTTTTTTTCCCTGCTGCCGGTGCATGGCAACCCTTCGGCGATTGCGGCACCACCCGCTGCCGCAGTAATGCAAATGGTCAGGCAGGAATTCGGGGACACGGCATCTGTCAACGGGCAATGGTACCTGCAACCCATGTTTGCGGCCGATACCGCCGCGGGAAAATTTCCGGTGTTGCGCATCGATAAACGGTCGGGCACTTTTACAGGGAATACCGGGTGTAATAACATGTCGGGAAGTTTCAGGGAAGCTGCTGAAAGCAGTATCGTATTCAGCAAGAACCTGGTACTTACCAAAATGCAATGTACGGGGTATGATGAGCCGGCATTTATCAAAAGCCTGATGCAAACGAACCGGTATCAACTTAAAAATGGCATGCTCATCCTGCTTTTTAACAATACCGAATTAACGCGGTGGACGCGGGAGCCCGACCGCAAAATTAAAATCAAACACGCCTAGCTAAGGAACAGCAGGCGGCCGATGATGAAAATTTCTTATTTTTATGGCTGGCAGTCAGCCCATGTCTGCAGGTAAAAATTAATTTTATGTCGTTAATACCCAATAAAAAAAATAAGAAGGACAATCGTCCTGGCGCGAATACCACTTCGAAACCCGGTGCCCAGAATGCAAAGGGCAAGGCCAATACAAAAGCCGCGACCCGGAATACCAAGCTTACGGGTGGTTCACAGCGCGGATCCTGATCCGGAACTGCCAGCATTTTTGCAGCGATCGCCTGCCTGGTTTTCACGAGACAGGGAGCTGTCCAACCGACTTTTACAGATAAAGTATAACAACGGCCTGTGCCCGTTATTTTCCCCTGCGGCAAATAATTTTCCACCAGTGGCAAAGCCCTCCGTCGCTTAATTGTAAATTGCAGGATGATTGATTATTTATCGGGGCTGAATGGGCCGCAGCGGGAAGCCGTAGAGCACCGGGAAGGGCCCATTATGATTATAGCGGGCGCGGGAAGCGGCAAGACCAAAGTGCTGACGACACGGATTGCCCACCTGATGGGCGCCAGTGGCGTAGATGCGTTTAATATCCTGGCGCTGACCTTTACCAACAAGGCAGCGAAGGAAATGAAGGAACGCATTGAACATACCCTTGGAAATTCTGAAGCCCGGAATTTATACATCGGTACGTTTCACAGTGTATTTGCCCGCATCCTTCGCTCTGAAGCGCACCGGATGGGCTATCCCAACAGTTTTACCATTTACGATACAGACGATGCCAAAAGCGTGGTAAAATCGGTCGTGAATGAATTGAACCTGGATGATAAGCAATACAAGCCGGCCACGGTGTACAACCGGATTTCCAGTGCCAAAAATGCGCTGGTCGGTCCGTCCGCCTATGCAGCAGATTATTTTATCCAGCAGGAAGATATGCGCAGCAACCGGCCTGCCATTGCACAGGTATACGCGGCCTATGCAAAGCGTTGTTTCAAGAACGGCGCCATGGATTTTGATGACCTGCTGATCAAAATGTACGAACTGCTGACCAACTTCCCTGAAGCGCTGAGTAAATACCAGCGGAAATTCAAATACATTCTGATCGATGAGTACCAGGATACCAACCCGGCGCAGTACGAGATCATAAAGCTGCTGGGTGCGCAGCATGAAAATGTCTGCGTGGTGGGCGACGATGCCCAGAGTATCTACAGTTTCCGGGGGGCTACGATTCAGAATATCCTGCAGTTTCAGAAAGATTATGACGACGTGAAAGTGGTGAAACTGGAGCAGAACTACCGCAGCACGCAAAACATACTGCATGTGGCCAATGAAGTGATCAGTAAGAACAAGGGCCAGATTGAAAAGCGACTCTTTACTGATAATGCCGAAGGCGAGAAGATACGGGTGGTGCGGACGATGTCAGACAATGAGGAAGGTAAATTTGTGGCGGACACCATCCAGGAACAGAAGCTGCGCAATCATTTTAACAACCGTGATTTTGCCATACTGTACCGCACCAATGCACAGAGCCGTGCTTTCGAGGAGAGCCTGCGCCGGATGGGCATTGCCTATACCATTTACGGTGGCATCAGCTTTTACCAGCGCAAAGAAATCAAGGACTATGTTGCCTACCTGCGGCTGCTGGTGAATACCCGGGATGAGGAAGCGCTTAAACGGATTATTAACCTACCGGCCAGGGGTATCGGCAAAACGTCGGTCGACCGCGCGATCCTGGCAGCCAATGAAAATAACATCTCGTTCTGGGAGGTGCTTACCCGGGCGCGTGAGTTTGGGTACAAGGCGGGCACACTGGAGTCCATTGATAATTTTGTATTGATGATCCGGAGTTTCGCCAGTATGCTGGAATCCAAGAATGCTTACGAGGTGGCGGTGCATGTAGGCAAACAGACGGCTTTTGTAAAGGAACTGTTCAACGACAAGAGCACGGAAGGGGTTCAACGCTATGAAAACATCCAGGAGTTGCTGAACTCCATCAAAGAATGGACAGAGAGCCCGGATAATGAAGACGGAGAGTTGATCGACAAGGGCCTTGGCAGTTACCTGCAGCAGATTACCCTGCTCACCGATGCTGATGACAAGGATCCCCATGCCGATACGGTGAAGCTGATGACCATACATGCAGCCAAGGGACTTGAATTCAGCTGCGTGTTTGCAGCCGGGCTGGAGGAAATGCTTTTCCCCAGCTCGATGAGCATAAATACCAGGGAGGAACTGGAAGAAGAGCGGCGGCTGTTTTATGTGGTCATCACGCGGGCGAAGAAAAAACTCTGGATCACCTATGCCAATACGCGGTATAAATTCGGCAGCCTGGTACAAAACGATCCCAGCCGTTTCCTGGAAGAGATTCCCGAAGCTTATACGGATAGGAGTTTTGCAGGCGGAGGGGCCCGCAACCAATCGGTCACCGGCTTTTCCAATTCCGCCTTTAACCGGATGAATGGGGGCGGTTTCGGAGGCGGTACCCGGGAGGCTGAAAAGCGCTATGGCCCGCCACCGGCAAAAAAAGAAGCAACGCCGGCCTACCTGGCGCCCAAACCGCCGGCTAAACCCGTTGAACACATTCCTTCCCCCGGCTTTGCCGCCAGCGATACATCAGCGCTCAGGGAGGGACAAAAAGTGGAACACCAGAAATTCGGTTTCGGGGAAGTCCTGAAGATGGAAGGGTCTGCCCACAACCCGATTGCCACGGTAAAATTTGACTTAAACGGAGAGAAAAAGATAATGCTCAATTATGCCAAGCTCAGGATACTGGAACAGGAGCAGCCGGGTGCGGAAGGAGTGTAATTCATATCAGGATATCGACCCGGCAACCTTTTCCCGGGCTGCTTTTAACAGAGAATGATCCATTATAGGCCTCTGTATGTCGCTGGATGCGCGAGAATCCATAACCATACTTAAGTTTGGCCGGGTCAAAGCCCACCCCGTTGTCGCGAATGGCAAGCTGGATCCTGTTCTCCTGGCACTCCAGTTGCACAAACACCTGCCTGGCCCGGGCATGCAGCCTGATATTGGTAAGCTGCAGCTGCACGATGCGGTACAACAACAGTTTTTTTGCCTTGTCCGTTTTTTTTCTGAGCACTTGTCGGCCCTGAACAGGTATTTTAACCCGCAGATCTTTTCCTGGGATTTGAGTAACTCCTCGACAGAAGAAGCGAGCCCGAAATAGGGCATGCCTGCTGGCGTGAGCTGCCTGGAAAGGGCCCGTATATGCTCAATAGACAGCAGCAGCAGCTGCTGTGCGTTGCCCAGGACCTCAAGGGAAGCGGTCCGGGGGACTGCTTTTTTAGCTTGTTCGATGTGCAGGTTGACAGTGGCCAGAACCTGGTTGATATTTTCATTCAACTCATCGCTGATCACCTTTCGTTCTTCCTCTTCTGCGTTTATAATCGCCCTGGTTATCGCCTGCTGTTGCTGCAAATATTCTTCGTCAGTTGAATTTTTTAACCCGTTTATGCCGGAAAGGTCGTGCATGGAACCCAGCACCCGCGTCGCTTTCCCTTTGCCGTTACGGATGGCAACCATTTTTTCCAGGACCTGTTTATACCGGCCGTTTTTACAGCGCAGCCCATATTCAGCGGACCAGCTGGTTTCCGCAGATGTCAAAAAACGATTGATGCCGGTAATAATTTTCTTTTTATCGGCGGGGTGAAGACAATCCTTCCGCCAGTTGAAGAGGTTGCTCATTTCAAACCGGCTGTAGCCGAAAAGGCGGCTCATGCCCTTATTAAAATAAACATTCCCCGTTTGGAGCTCAAGATCCCATACACCCTCGTCGATCCCATTCGATAGGAGAGCATGCCGCTGCAGGTTTTCTGCAGCCATTCCGGTTGGTTTATTCACCGCGTCCTGATCCTCACCACTTGATTTCATCTGCTTTTTGCGGAATAGGGGTTGAACATTAAAGCTACAGAGACCCCGGTAACGAAAAAAAGTTTTTTTACAGGCGGTTGTTACCTGTGAAAATCCATTTATCCTTCTATCCAAATTCCCGGCAACGTCTCCTGCAAGGGACGTTGCGGCATGACATATACACACCGTCTCGCAGTCCCCCTGCACTACATTTTTACGCTTACTTTTATTTCTTTCTTTGCTGTTCTTTTTTGCTTCGCCAAAAAAGAACGGGCAACAGGCGCCCCGAAAACGATGACGGCCCGTTACCTCCCTGACTTCCCATCAACGTCTCCCGCAAGGGGACGTTGCGGTATAACGTATACTCTCCGTCTCAAAGTGGTTCTTTGAGGAGCTATTGTGCAAAGAGGTGAAGGGCAGCCGGGCTGTGGGCAGCGCACCTGATCGTACCTCACTACATTTTTACGCTTACTTTTATTTCTTTCTTTGCTGTTCTTTTTTGCTTCGCCAAAAAAGAACGGGCAACAGGCGCCCCGAAAACGAAGACGGCCGTTTTCGGTGAAGGGCAGCGGAGCAATAGTCACCGTCCCGGATCAGGCTGCACACGGCAGCCGGGGATTTGGGTGCCCGGCCCTGCGTTGTTCATACAATAAAGGCTACCCACTGATAAATAAGAAAGAGAAAAAAGACCGGTGACGGCACAGGGTGCTGCAGTAAAATCATGTAATTTGAATCAGCGAAACAGGCCCGTTTAATTTCTGCTTCCACCTACCTGTTAACCTATTTGCTAACCACAAAAAAGAGCTATGCGTATATTTCTATCGCTTTTCGCCCTGCTCCCGCTATTAGTTGACAGCTCCCCGGTTGCCGGCCAGGTGAAGGGGGAACCGGTGTTCAGGGGGATTAAGGCAGGGGCTGGGCCAGTAAAGTCGACATCATCCATCAGCAATACACTGTGGCGGTTATATGCATCCTATACCGGGCGACAGGCGCCGGATTACAGTGCGCAGCAGCCGACCGGCGATATACTGCGCAAATACCTGCAGGTTGACGCAGGAAACGTGCTGGTAGATATTACCGTAAGTGGGTCTGCCCTTGCAGCACAGGCTGCGCTCGCCAAAACCGGTTTCGTACTGCAGGCCACTTACGGGAGGATTATTTCCGGGTTGCTGCCAATTGTATCGTTACCACAGCTCGACCATACACCCGCTATCCGTTTTGTAAATCCGGCCTACCGCCCCCTGCGGGAACCGCTTCACGGTGGGCAGGATGCCGGTCCGAAAAAAGATAAGAAAAATCTGCCCGCGATGGTCATCAGCCAGGGAGATACCGCGCAGCTGTCGTACCTCGCCAGGCTGGAAAGCCGCGTAACCGGGAAAGGAGTAAAAGTGGGCATCCTGTCAGACAGTTATGATAACCTGGGTACGGCGGCAGATGGCGTAAGTGCGGGGGAACTGCCGGGAAAAGACAATCCGTTCAAATACAAAAAGGCTGTCGACGTCATTAAGGAACTGCCGGGTACCACGGGCACTGACGAAGGCAGGGCCATGGCAGAGATTGTACATGATGTGGCGCCGGAAGCTGAACTTGCTTTTCATACCGCGTTCCTGGGCCAGGCAGATTTTGCACAGGGCATCACTGACCTGGTCAACAAGGATTGCCGGGTAATTGCCGACGATGTGATGTACCTCGACGAACCGTTCTTCCAGGATGGGATAATTGCCCAGTCTGTTAACCGGGCGAAAGACCGCGGCGTTTGTTATTTTTCCGCGGCGGGAAATTATGCAAACCTGTCCTATGAGAGTGATTACCGCAGCACGGCTGATGAACCGCTTGGACCAGGGTTTGGAACGGCGCATAATTTTAGCGGTCCCGGCAGCTATCCCAGGGAATTCCAACCCGTCTTTATTCCGCCGGGGGGCACGTTCATCATTTCATTTCAATGGGACCAGCCCTTCTTTTCGGCGGGTGGTGCGGGTTGCACCGACGACCTCGACATTTACCTGATTGACGAAACGGGGACTATTGTTGCCGCAGGTAACTCCGATAATATCCGCAGCGGGGATGCGCTTGAGCTGCTCGGTTACCAGAATGTGAGCCCGGGCAGCACCTTTTTCCTCGTCATCCTGAAAACTGCCGGGCCCGATCCAACACGGGTGAAGTATAACCTGTATGGCAACGGCCAATTTTATGTTTCCGATGCCTATCCCATTCCCGGTTTATTCGCGCCGACGCTTGTCGGTCATGCAAAAGCTGCCGGAGCCATCACTACGGCGGCCGCATTTTACCTCAACACCCCTCCCTATGGCGTCAACCCTCCCATAGTGGAGTATTTCTCTTCCCTTGGCGGGGTGGCAGATTATTTTGATCCGACCGGCAACCGGATTACACCCACCATCCGTAAAAAACCTGATGTTACTGCCCCCGATGGCGGCAATACTTCTTTTTTCGACCCGTTTGGCAATGGGGATATTAGCCAGGATGCGGACAATTACGCCAATTTCTTCGGCACCTCAGCTGCAGTCCCTCATGCTGCGGGAGTCGCCGCACTGATGCTTGATGCCGAAAAACACCATAACCTCACGCCCGATCAGTTGCGTGGAATACTCTCTGCCAGTGCAACAGATATGGATAACCCGTACACGCCGGGCTTCGATATCGGATTCGATTTCAGTACAGGTTATGGGCTGATCAATGCCAGGGCGGCCGTGCATGCGGTAAAGTTCCCGGCGCTGTATATTAAAAATCTCGTGCTTAAGGCGGTATGCAGCGTGGATCCGCGGCAGGAGCGGCGCTGGAAGATCACCAACCCAAATCCTTTCGCCGTCGAAACCCATTGGCTGTTTCCCGGCACCCGGCAGTATGGGGACATTACTGCCGCCGCGGGAGTGACTTACTTTTCCACCAATCCGCCAAAATCTGCCGGCACGCCTGCCTGTAATTTCATGATCCTTGACTGGCAGGATAATTTCGGATTTCCACGCCTCGATGTGATCAACGCCAACAGCACGGCCTGCGGCGGGGCATCTTCCAGGACCATAGAGGCCGAAACAGCGGCGGCTTCGTCTGCGGCACCCCTGCTGGCCGAGGTATTTCCCAACCCCTCTATAGATGCTTTCCGGCTGTATCTTTCCCTGGCCGCCGATGCCCCGGCTGATGTAGCGCTGTTTGCGGCAGACGGAAAATTGCTGATGACCAAAAAGCTGCCGCAGGCGAAAGGCATCTACACGATCGACTGCAAAAGCTATCGCCCGGGAATTTATTTATTGCGGGTCAGGCAGGGTAATTTCATTAAAACCCTGCGTGTCATAAAGCGCTGATGCGTGCCATTGGGTCGCGGATGCCTCTTCCACGGTTAAAATGCGATGAAATGCGTAAGAGCTGCCCGGTTTTCAGTAACTTGGTTCTTCTTATAAAAGCGTATGAAATTCAGGATTTTTCCCGTTATCCTGGTCCTGTTGCTGACGATTGCTGCCGCTGTTTCCTGTGTACACAATGAAAATGGCAGCGCGAGCCATGACATGCCCGATGTCATCAGTTATAATTTCCAGATAAGGCCGGTGCTGTCAGACAAATGTTTCAAATGCCACGGTCCGGATGCCAATAAACGCGAAGCAGGTTTACGGTTAGACATTGCCGATAGCGCGTACGCAGAATTGAAGGAAAATAAGGGCGCTTATGCCGTTGTGCCGGGTAAGCCGGAATCTTCCGAACTCTATAAAAGAATCTCTTCCGGCGATACCACCTTCATGATGCCGCCGGTTGATGCGCACCTCGGCGCCCTCAGCACTTATGAGATAGCGCTTTTTAAAAAATGGATCAGGCAGGGCGCCCGGTATGAAACCCACTGGGCATTTACTGCACCTAAGAAGACGGTCCTCCCCACCGTCAGTAATCCGGGTTGGCCCAAAACCCCGATTGATTATTTTGTGCTCAGCAAGATGGACCAGGCCGGGCTGAAGCCTAATCCCGAAGCGGATCGCGAGCGGCTGCTAAAGAGAATTTGTTTTGATATCACCGGTTTGCCCCCAGACCTGGCCATGATGAAGAGGTTTATGGCCGACCAGGGTGCGGGTGCCTATGAAAAAATGGTGGATGAACTGCTTCAGACCCCACAGTACGGCGAAAAAATGGCGCTTCACTGGCTGGACGTGGCCCGGTATGCCGACAGCTATGGCTACCAGGACGACAATATCCGCACCCAATGGCCGTGGCGGGACTGGGTCATCCATGCCTTCAACATCAACCTGCCGTACGACCGGTTTGTCACCTGGCAGATTGCCGGCGATATGCTGCCCGGGGCAACCGATGAACAAATCCTGGCTACTGCTTTTTTCCGCAACCATAAATTCACCGAAGAAGGTGGGGTAATACCGGAAGAATACCGGGTTGAATATTTAATCGACAAAACAAAGACCTACGGGAAGGGTATTCTGGGGGTCACCATCGAATGCGCCCAGTGCCACGATCATAAGTACGACCCCTTTTCCCAAAAGGATTATTACCGGCTCATGGCTTTTTTCAACAACACCCGCGAGCCCGGCTTCGAAGGAGATGTAAGTACGTCAAAACCCGCGAAGACCCCGATACTGAAGATGAGCGACACCGAAGTTCGCTCGGCGCTTTCATTTATCAATAAGCCCGATATGGATACCCTGACGGTTTCCGTGATGGGCGAGCGGGATACGATGCGCCCTACCTTTGTGCTAAACCGCGGCGTTTACTCGTCACCGCGAGACGAGGTGCGTCCTGCCGCGATTAATGCCGTTATGCGGTTCGACAGCACCCGGTACTCCCGGAACAGGCTGGGGCTGGCCAAATGGACAACTGACAGAAATAACCCGCTTACGGCGCGCGTGTTCGTGAACCAGTTGTGGCAGGAGATATTCGGAAGGGGCATCGTCAAAACCAGTGGTGACTTCGGCATGCAGGGAGAACTTCCCACGCACCCGGCGTTGCTCGACTGGCTGGCGGTAGACTTTATGGAAAACGGCTGGAATATAAAGCGCCTGGTGAAACAGATTGTCCTCTCGGCCACTTACAGGCAGTCGGCCGCCGAACCGGAAGACAAATTGAAAACCGATCCGGAAAATATTTATTTATCCCGTGCGCCGCGGTTGCGGTTACCGGCGGAGTTTGTACGGGATATGGTACTGGCCAGCAGCGGGCTGCTGGTAAAAACCATTGGCGGTCCCAGTGTGAAACCGTACCAGCCCAAAGGCCTGTGGGAAGCCGCCACCTCGGGCCGGGGCGTGCTGGCGACCTATAAACAGGATCATGGAGACTCGCTGTACCGCAGGGGCATGTACACTTTTATAAAACTGACCGTTCCCCCGCCGTCTATGGGTTTATTCGATGCCAGCAACCGTGACCAGTGCGAAGTAAAGCGGGGTAAGACGAATACCCCGCTGCAGGCCCTGATGATGCTGAACGATCCTACGGTGCTGGAAGCCGCCAGGGTGCTGGCACAGCGACTGGAAACGGAAAATACGCCGGCTACCGAAAAAGTGCAAACCGCATTTCACCTGGTAGTATGCCGGGTGCCAACCGCCAAAGAAATGGCGATCCTCAACGGGTATTATGCCGAACAGCTTCAGCAGTTTCAGCAACACCGCCTGGATGCCGCGGCTACGATCCACACGGGCGAATACCCAATGCTGCCACCGCGTGATGTAAACAGCATGGCCGCGCTGATGAAGGTGATTATGGCGGTGTATAACCTGGAAGAAAGCATTACAAAAAGCTGATTATGGAAAACGAATTTCTGGAGCGCAGGCTCAATATGAACAGGCGGAAGTTTTTATCCCGCCTGAGTCTTGGCGTTGGCAGCGTCGCCCTGGGCTCACTGATGATACCGGATCTTTTCGGAAGCAGCGATGAGAAGAACCTGATGGCCGGTCTCCCTCATTTTGCGCCCAAAGCCAAACGTATCATCTATCTTTTTCAAAACGGGGCGCCCTCCCAACTGGATCTCTTCGATTACAAACCCAAACTGCAGCAAATGTTCGGGGAAGATTTGCCGGCGTCCATCCGCCAGGGACAGCGGCTGACCGGTATGACAGCCGACCAGAAAAAATTTCCGCTGGCGGGTACAGCGTTCCAGTTTGACCAGTACGGGCAGTCACGGGTATGGTTAAGCGAATTACTGCCGCATACCGCCCGCGCAGCAGATGACATCTGTTTCATCAACAGCATGTATACGGAAGCGATCAACCATGACCCCGCGCTTACCTTTTTCCAGACCGGCGCACAGGTGGGCAACCGCCCGAGTTTCGGGTCCTGGATGAGTTACGGGCTGGGCAGTGAAAACAAGAACCTGCCCGCTTTCTGCGTGCTGCTGTCCAAAGGCCGGGGGAACGGCCAGGGGGTCTATTCCAAGCTGTGGAGCAATGGTTTTCTCGATTCCATCCACCAGGGCGTACAGTTCAGCAGCGGGGAGAACCCGGTACTTTACCTCAATGATCCGGAAAGCGTGAGCAGAGCCGACCGGCGGGATATGCTGGATAAAATCGCTGCACTCAACGAGGAGTCTTATACGGCTTTCGGTGACCCTGAAATCAATGCCAAGGTAAAACAATATGAACTTGCTTACCGGATGCAAACGGCTGTCCCAGAAGTGACTGACCTGACGAAAGAACCTGAATCGATTATTAAATTATACGGCCCCGACTGCATGGTTCCCGGGACCTATGCGGCCAATTGCCTGCTGGCGCGAAAGCTGTCCGAAAACGGGGTGAGGTTTGTTCAACTCTACCACCAGGGCTGGGATGGGCATAATAACCTGCCCGGTGAAATAAAAGGGCAGTGCCGGGATACCGACCAGGCTTCCGCCGCACTCATCACCGATTTAAAACAACGCGGATTGCTGGACGAAACGCTCATCATATGGGGCGGCGAATTTGGCCGCACGAATTATTGCCAGGGAAAGCTGGCGAAAGATAATTACGGGCGGGACCACCATCCGCGGTGCTTTACGATCTGGATGGCCGGGGGTGGCGTGAAACCGGGTGTGTACGGCCAAACGGATGAATTTGGCTACAACATCAGCAAAGACCCGGTGCATGTGCATGACCTGCACGCCACGGTACTTCACCTGATGGGGATTAACCACGAACAACTTACTTTTAAACATCTTGGCCGCCGGTACAGGCTCACCGATGTATCCGGTAATGTCATTAAAGGACTGATGGCCTGATTCACCAGCGCCTTTTATTATTTTAAAATATGGAGCGTATGAACAGGAAGCATTTTATCCGCCGGACTTCCGCAGCAGCTGCGGCGTTGTGGCTAACCCCGCATTTTTCTTTTGGCAATCACGATGAGGTTATTCTCGGCCAGGGCAACAAACAATACCGGCTGGACACCAAATGGGGTGAACTTAATCCTGCGCAGCATCCCGTAAAGGACTGCCATGAAATGATCCAGGACCGGAAGGGCCGCATCCTGCTGCTCACCAACGAAACGACAAACAACGTAATCATTTACGATAAAAAAGGAAAGCTTCTCGATACCTGGGGAACCACCTATCCGGGAGCACACGGCCTCACGCTATTCGATGAAAATGGAACGGAAGTGTTATTCATTTGCGATAACAACCGCCACCAGGTTATCAAAACAACGATCGATGGCCGGGAGTTAATGGTGCTGGACTACCCGAAGGAGACCGGGATGTATACCAAAGCTGAAGAATACATACCTACCGAGACCGCCATTGCGCATAACGGTGATATATATGTTGCCGACGGGTATGGGAAAGATTTTATTATCCAGTACAATCACAAGGGAGAATATATCCGCCATTTCGGTGGCAGGGGGCCGGAAGAACACAACCTGCTCAATGCGCATGGCATCTGCCTGGATTACCGAAAAAGTAAAAAGCACCCGACACTGATTGTTACATCGCGCCAGCAAAACGCCTTCAAAAGATATACGATGGACGGGAATTATATGGAGACGATCCCGTTGCCCGGGGCATGGGTGTGCCGGCCCGTCATTAAGGACGATCACCTGTACGCCGCGGTACTGCAGAGTAAATCCGCAGAAGGCAAGCAATCCGGTTTCGTTACGATACTCGATAAAGACAACCGGGTGGTCTCTAACCTGGCAGGAACTGTTCCCGTGTACAGCAAAGGGGTACCGGAGGAAATGTACCAAACCGTGAAAGCCTTCCAGTACCCGCATGATGTATGTATTGATGATGAAGGCAGCTTGTATATCGCACAATGGAACTCGGGTCATGTATATCCTTATAAACTGACCCCGGTAGGATAGCTATAATTTAGAACAATTAATATTGTTTGCCTTGCCTGCTAACGCCGGGGCATAATCGACTTTTAAGGTTTTATGAACGAACTTGTCCTGCCACGCTGGAAAAACATATTGTTTAACATCGTTCTCTGCCTCAACTGCCTCCTGCTGTTGTTCGTAATAGCCGGGGATCATATTCATGTGCCGGCCTGGTTACAGGTGGCCGGACGCATGCACCCTTTGTTGCTGCATTTTCCCATTGTGCTGTTATTGCTCTATATTTTTTGGACCATCTTCCTGGCAAAGCGCATGAGCGGCCCGGAAGAGGAGACGGGGAAATGGCTGCTGCTGATGGTGGCGCTCACCGCGGTGGTGACGGCATTGATGGGGTTTTTTCTTTCGCGGGAAGAAGGATATAACCAGGCGGCGCTGCGCTGGCATAAATGGAGTGGCGTGAGCGTATCGGTTGTTTCGCTGGTATGGTTTGGCATGCGGGACGCCATTCACCGCACCCGTTGGCTGCCGCAGGCCGCTGCCGCACTTTCTTTTGTGCTGATATTAATTACCGGTCACCAGGGATCGGCGGTGACACATGGAGACAATTACCTGTTTGCCCCGGTTACGCCCGAACGGGCGCGACCAAAGGTACCGCTTGAAACAGCGGTCATCTACGCAGATATGGTGGAGCCGATACTGGAAACAAAATGCATGAGCTGTCACAACAGCACAAAAGCGAAAGGACAATTGGTGATGGAATCAAGGGCGTTGCTGCTTAAGGGCGGCAGGCACGGCGCGTTGTGGACAGCCGGGTCACCCGGTGAGAGCCTGCTTATCCAGCGGATCCTGTTGCCGGACGCAGAAAAAAAGCACATGCCGCCGGCCGGCAAGCCGCAACTGGATGCCGATGAATCTGCCATTCTTTCTCAATGGATAAGGCAGGGCGCCGACTTTAACCGGCGGGTCAGGGACCTGCCTCCGACGGACAGCCTGCGCATCCTGGCAGCAGGGTTCCTGTTACAGCCGGAAGCCGAAACCTATGATTTTTCAGCGGCCGCAGAAAAGACCATCGAACAGCTGAATACGACCAACCGTATCGTACACCCGCTGGCCATCGGGTCTCCCGCCCTGGCCGTGAACTTTTACAACCGGCAGTTTTATACCACTGAATCGCTAAAGGCACTGGAGGCTGTAAAAAACCAGGTGGTGACCCTCGATATGGCTTATATGCCGGTGAAGGAAGCCGACCTTGCAATCATCAGCCAGTTTCTCAACCTGCGCGAACTGAACCTTAACTTTACGACAGCACCCGGTTCCGCGATCAGGCAGTTGCAAAAGCTGCCGCAGTTGAAACGGTTATCCCTGTCCGGAACCGCGGTAAAAAGCCAGGATCTTGCTGCGCTGCCTGGGTTTCGGTCATTACATGATGTCTATCTCTGGAACGATGCAATCGCCTTACCGGCACTGGCGGCCCTGAAAAAAAAGAACCCGGCCATCAATTACGAAACTGGGTTTATGAACGACAGCCTGGTACTTAAATTAAATCCGCCGGTGCTGGAAACAGAAGAAAGAATCATCAACGGTCAGCCGCTGACGATGCACCTGAAACATTATATAAAGGGGGTCAGTATACGGTATACTCTTGATGGCAGCAAGCCGGATAGTTTGGCGTCGGCGGAATACAAGGGAGATTTCCAGCTTAGCCAGAAGGCTGTCTTTAAAGCAAGAGCCTTCAAGAAGGGCTGGCTGGGCAGCGATTCCATCATGGCCACCTTTTATAAGAACACCTACCGTGCTGATGCAATTAAAAACCTGACTCCCCTGGATTCTGTCTATAAAGGCAGCGCCGGGGCCGCCACACTGACCGACGGTGATAAAGGCAGTCTCAGCAGGAATAACAAATGGCTTGGATTCCGCCGGAATAAGTTGGATATGCTGTTGCATTACCCCGGGCCGGTGACGGTTTCATCGGTAACACTGAGCGCACAGGTCGATATCAATGCCTATATATTTCCTCCTTATCTTATCGAGGTGAGTGGAGGAAAAACGGAAAAGGGTATGAAAATACTGGGCGTAATCCGTCCCCAGCAGCCCGATTCGGCCAGGGAGGGCTATCTCACCGGGTACGATATTAATTTTCCTCCGGCCACGGTCAACTATTTACGGGTAACCGCTGTGCCGGTCGACCGGCTCCCGGCCTGGCACGCCGCCAAAAAACAGAAAGGCTGGTTGTTTACCGATGAAATTTTTGTGAATTAAGCGGCTTATCACGGCAACAGGCAATCTCAGTGTCCAGCTGCCAGCCGATCTTCTAAACGCCACGACTGGCAATTGATTGAAAGACCCGCCGGTCCGCGGATTCATCCGCTACAGCAACTATTTTTTAAAAATGAACAAAAGTTCATTTACTTTTGCAGCCGTGAAACAGCGGGATGATAAAAAGATTGCGCAGATTTTTTCGGCGACGCTCAAGCTGGTGGCTGAAAAAGGGGTGGCTGGTATCACCATGCGGCAGGTTGCTAAAGAAGCCGGGCTGGCTACAGGCACGGTGTACATTTATTTTACTGATAAAAATAAGTTGCTAAACCAATTATATGCCAGTTGCCGTGCATCGTCGGTCAGTGCTTATTTCAGCGGATATGAAGACAGCCTGGCGTTCAAATCGGGGTTCAGGATTGTCTGGGACAATATCCTGCAGCACCGGATGGAAAATTTCGAGGAGTCGGTTTTCCTTGAGCAGTGCTTTCACTCTCCGTTTATTACCGCTTCCACGCGCGAGATGAGCCGGCAACTGCTGCAGCCATTATTCAAATTGATTGAAAAGGGAAAGCACGAAAAATTCCTGAAAGACCTGGACACCGTCATGCTGCTGATTTTCATGGTGGGCAGCATAACGGAGGTCATTAAATATGTAAAATATCACCAGAAGAAAATTACAATCGGGATGATCCAGGAAGCATTCGGGGTTTGCTGGGACGGGTTGGCCCGGTAAGCAACAAGGCCATCATGTAAAGCGGGCACAACTATTGATGCGCTCATTTCATACTATCAACATGGCAGTAATCATTATCATTACAGATTTTTCCGCTACGGCACAGAATGCTTTGCGGTATGCCAGTGCTTTCAGTGAAGCAGGGAGCCATATCGAATTGCTGCTGGTTAATATTTCCACCCTGCCGGTATCCTATTCCGGAGACGGGGTAGCCATGGCTGCCATCAGCGATGCGCTTGAGGACCGCATTGAAAAACTGGAATTAGCGGTGACTGACGTGAGTGGCGTTTTCCCGGCCGAACGCATGCGCCACCGTGCGATCATCGGGAAGTTCATTCCTACATTGCAGGAGGTTATTGAAGAGGAGAACGCAGTATTGGTCGTCATGGGCACACCGGCAGCCTATGGCGATATCTGGTCTTGGGATACGGATACCCTCAGCGCGCTTACTTCACTTACTATTCCGGTGATGACCATTCCTGCCGGGGTGACTTTTAAAAAGATAGAACATATTGCGTTTGCGTCTATTCCTGCTAATTTCAAACGACCTACGCCCATCGATTCCATCAAAAGGTTATTGAATTATACCGGTGCGGTGCTTCATGTCATTACCGTAATCCCACCGCAGCAGGATGAAAAGCAGGCCCTTGAAGCCGGGGCTGCCCTTCATGATCAACTCGCGGATACCAATACCCGCTACCACACCATTTACGAATCGCATATTGTCCAGGCGATCGGCCAGTTTGTGGAGGCTCATAACATTGACCTGCTGGTGGTAAGGCCCCGGAAGCAAGGTGTATGGTACAACCTTTTTCATAAAAGTTATGCAAAGGAACTTGCCCAACTGAACCTGATACCGGTACTGGCCCTGCAGGACGAATGGAACATTACCTGAAGCCAAAATGAACACCGATTCAACGACTATAATAAAAGAACTCATGAACGATAAATCACCTGTCATTATATTTTTACTGGCAATGATGCTGCTGGTGCTGGCCGGCGATAGTCTTTATGCCCAGGATTCGACGCTCCGTCACCTCAGCCTTCCGGAGGCGATTGACCTCAGTATCAAAAACAGCAAGGAGCTGAAAAGTGGCAATGCCAGGACAGACCGCGCAACAGCCGCTGTGCAGGAAGCCAGGGATCAGCGGCTGCCGGATGTTAAAATAAGTGGTTCTTACCTCCGGCTGAATAGTCCCAATGTAAGCCTGAAAACTAAATCAGGCACCGGGGCTACAGACTCTAATTCGGTAAAACTGTCTTCTGTAGTCTATGGCCTGGCAAACGTCAGCCTTCCCCTGTATTCCGGGCTGCGCATTCGAAATGGAATTGAAGCAGCAAAATACCAGGAACAGGCGGTGCGCGCGGATGCGGCAGGCAGCCGGGACAACGTGGTGTTGAATACCGTCACTGCTTATATCAATCTTTATAAGGCAAAAGCGGCGGTGGCACTCGTTAAAGAAAACCTGGAACAGTCGCGCCAGCGCGGGAAGGATTTCAGCAACCTGGAAAAGAACGGCCTCCTGGCGCGAAATGATTTACTGACTGCACAATTGCAGACTTCCAATATCGAACTCTCTTTATTTGATGCCGAAAGCAATTACCGGCTGGCGGTTATCAATATGGACATTTTGCTAGGGTTGCCTGAAAAAACCATCCTGGAAACGGATACGGCCAGTACCATGCAGGTGCCGGCAGCGCTGAAGCCGGTAGACGATTACCTGAAAGCCGCGGCGGACAACCGGAGTGATCTTAAAGCGATAGCCTTCCGCAGCAAAGCTGCCGCCACCGGTATCAAAATCGCCAAAGGGGCGTACTATCCCGGCGTGGCGCTGACCGGTGGTTATGTTGCCGCAGATATTCCCGGTCTGCTGACAATCACGAACGCCGTCAACATCGGCCTTGGTGTGCAATACAGCGTCTCCTCGCTGTGGAAATCGAAAGCAAAACTTGCGGAAGCCAAAGCGCAGGAACAGGAATTGCTCGCGAACGGTGAGGGACTTCAGGAAAAAGTGCGTGCTCAAATCTATGAAGCCTACCAGGCTTACCTGGTCAACAGGGAGAAGATCCAGGTTTACCAGCAGGCTATTGAGCAGGCGCAGGAAAATTATACGATTACCAACAACAAATACAACAACAGCCTGGTGACTACAACTGAACTGCTGAATGCTGATGTAGCCCAATTGCAGGCCAAGCTTAACCATGCTTTTGCACAGGCGGATCTGGTGGTTGCCTATAACAAACTGCTACAGGTTTCCGGCCTGTTGCCTTCTGCTACCCAACCCTGATTACCCCATAACGCTATAAATAAAATAATATGGAACAGCAACCATCCGACCTGAAACCTCCTAAGCCGGCACCACCGAAAAAGTCAGGCAAAACCTTTTTCATCATTCTTATACTGCTGGTGGCAGCAGGAGCATGGTTCGGTATCTCCAAATATATTCACGGGCAGCACCACGAAGAAACGGATGATGCCCAGGTAGAATCGAATATCAGCCCTGCAATACCCCGCGTATCCGGATATATCAGCCAGGTAAGGGTACAGGATAACCAGCGTGTAAGCAAGGGCGATACCCTGCTGGTGCTGGATGATCGCGACCTAAAAATAAAACTCGACCAGGCTGAGGCTGCACTCGCCACTGCACAAAGTAACCTGGGGGCAGCCCGGGCAACCTCCTCTGCAGCGAATGCGAATATCGCTACCTCGCAGGCCGGTATCTCCACCATTGACGCACAGATAGCAGCAGCGGAAATCAATGTACGGCGCGCCACGCAGGATTTTAACCGGTATGCCAATTTAATAAAAGATCATTCCGTTACCCAGCAGCAATATGAACAACAGGAAGCAGCCATGCAGACGGCGCAGAAACAATTGCAGGTGCTGGAGCAGCAAAAAAGACAGGCTTCAACCCAAACATCTGCAGTCACTTCACAAAGTCATGCCACGTCGTCGCAGATTGCCATTGCAGGCTCCACCATCAAACAACGCGAAGTGGATGTGGAAGACGCAAAATTAAATCTTTCCTACACGGTGGTGACCGCACCTGAAGCGGGTCTTGTTTCGAAAGTGGGTATACAGCCCGGCCAGTTTGTTACGGCGGGACAATCGCTCTTTAGCATTGTGCTGAACAACGAGAAATGGGTAGTCGCGAATTTTAAGGAAACACAGTTTGATAAAATGAAAGTGGGCCAGCTGGTCACCATCCATGCTGATGCTTTCCCCGGGCATGATTTTAATGCCAGGGTGTCTTCTTTCGCAGCTGCTACCGGTGCCAGGTTTGCCCTTCTGCCGCCCGATAACTCCAGTGGTAACTTCATCAAAGTAGTGCAGCGGCTGCCGGTGAAAATTGAATTTACTCCACCTCGCGACAGCCTTATATCACAACTGGTGGCGGGGATGAATGTAACGGTGGATGTTCACCTGGATAAAGCGGCGGATAAATAAACGAAAGGGAAATTATGCAGCAACAGGAATCACTGGTTACCTACGGCGCAGCCAGGGTCATTATTACCTTAACGGCCATCATGTGTGCCCTGCTTGAAATCGTGGACACCACGATTGTAAACGTGGCCCTTAATGATATGAAGGGCAACCTCGGCGCCAGCACCTCCGAAGTGGGTTGGGTAGTCACTTCTTATGCGATTGGCAATGTAATCATCATACCGATGACCAGCTGGTTGTCTCAGCAGTTCGGCCGCCGGAATTATTTTGCGGCATCGATCATGCTGTTTACGCTGTGTTCTTTTCTGTGCGGAAATGCCAACAGCATCTGGGAGCTCGTTATCTTCCGGTTCATCCAGGGTGCCGGCGGCGGTGCCCTGCTGGTGACTTCGCAGACTATCATCACGGAAAGTTATCCGCCGGAAAAAAGGGGAATGGCACAGGCGATATACGGGCTTGGTGTCATCATCGGTCCCACACTGGGTCCGCCCCTCGGTGGTTATATCGTTGACCATTTTTCTTGGCCCTATATTTTTTACATCAATATTCCCATCGGCATCATTGCCACCTTACTAACCCTGCAGTTTGTTCGCAGTCCCAAATACGGCGAAAAAAGTTCTGCACAGGACATCGACTGGATTGGGATGGCCCTGCTGGCGATTTGCGTGGGGTCGTTGCAATATGTGCTGGAAAAAGGACAGGATGATGACTGGTTCAACGACGGTGTCATTACTACGCTGGCCGTAACGGCGTTCTTTGGCCTGTTCTGTTTCATCTGGCGCGAGCTTACGTTCCGCAACCCGATCGTGGAGTTGAGGGTATTGAAAAATGGCAACCTCAGGGTGGGGACCATCCTCTCGTTTATCATGGGCTTTGGCCTGTATGGATCCACATTTATCATACCCCTCTATACCCAGTCTACACTCGGCTGGACCGCCCAGCAAGCGGGCATGCTGATGATACCAGCCGCCATCACCACGGCGATCATGATGCCCATGATCGGTCAGCTGCTGCAGCGGGGCTTTCCAAAACAATACCTCATTTCGCTGGGTATGCTCCTGTTCTTTGTATATTCCGTCTGGGGCTATAAAATTCTTACACCCGACACCGGCGCGCCGAATTTTTTCTGGATGCTCATCGTAAGGGGGGTCGGACTGGGTATGCTCTTCATCCCCATCACCACGCTTTCACTCTCCACGCTTAAAGGCAAGCAGATTGGGCAGGGCGCTTCTTTTACGGGGATGATGCGCCAGCTCGGCGGTTCATTCGGGGTGGCGCTGGTCACCACCTTCATGGCCCGGCAGAATATGGCGCACCGGAGTGATCTTGTCAATAAACTGGATGTAAATAATCCCGCTGTTATGAACAGGGTTCATGCGATCCAGCAGGGATTTATGGCGAAGGGCATGCCTTCCAATATAGCCCTGCAAAGCAGTTATAAATCGCTGGATTATGCGGTGACGAAACAGGCCATGGTACTGTCTTATATGGATGTATTCCTGTACCTCGGTATTATGTTCCTTATCTGCGTGCCGTTTATCCTGCTGGTGAAAGGCGGGGAAGCCAAAAAAGCAGACCTTAGCGAAGCCATGCACTGATGCCGTATCAAGCCGGATTTCGCACCGGTTTTCCGGGGTACCCAGCAGTGGACAACCCCGGCAAAACGGGGGTAAAAAAGCCAGGGTTTGATTTTACTAAATCAATATTTTTGTAAAAATAGTTGAACATGGACCTCAGTGGAAAAATAACACAGTTGTTGAGCACGCAGACCGGGCAGGGTAAAAATGGTCCCTGGAAAAAGCAGGAATTCGTCCTGGAGACCGGTGACACCTACCCGAAGAAGGTGTGCATTGCCGTATGGGGAGACAAGATTGATATGAACCGGTTTAAACCGGGGGATGCCGTGGATGTTTCCTTTGATGTGGAAAGCCGGGAGTTTAACGGGAAGTGGTACACGGATGTAAAAGCCTGGAAAGTAATGGCTGCCAAAGCCGGTTCGGGAGAAGCACGTTCCACCCCTGCAGCACCGTCTTCCGGGAATACAGGAATGCCGGTGAACCCCGTGTCCCTTGATGATGATCTGCCGTTTTAATGATCAATCCGGCAGACAGCGTATAACACTCAGCAGCGGGGAACGCAGCCAGGGATAATTTTATACCGGTTACAAATAGACGATTACATCAGCCATGAATTATTGCGCTACCGCCCGGCTGATGATTGATAGCTCAAAAATAGGGGACGTGAGAAGCCTATCTAAACGAAGTGTGTTACTCCTCATGTCAACCGGACTGCTGCCTTTGCCCGAATTATTTGAAAAGTTTAACGCGGTTCAATAAAGGAGCGAT
The DNA here is from genome assembly GCA_038229695.1 of Chitinophagales bacterium. Lineage (GTDB taxonomy): Bacteria > Bacteroidota > Bacteroidia > Chitinophagales > Chitinophagaceae > JACMLD01. The sequence goes on from JBBROE010000014.1 coordinate 23,980, forward strand.
ATTTATCCATGGCTGAAGCGACTAAATAGTAAGAAATAATGATAGCCCGGCCGCTAACAGGGTTGGCCGTTATGGCGGCTGGCCGATGCCATCTTCTCAACCGATCGCTCTTCGTCTTCGGTTCTTTGGCTGACGCATTTCATTGCAACCTCATATACCAGGTTTTAAACGTGCTGCATCGCCGCAGTGGTCATGTTTTTTGTCCAACCCTTAACCCTTGCGCTCAACACCTCCCGCGCGCCCTGGCGGCCGGTGACCCACCAATTTTCCTTCCCCGCGGGTGTTGTGGAGGAAAGCATGTAATTTCCCATTACGCGGTTCCCGCGGCGGTGTTTCTTATACGGCAGTCCTTCTTTACCGGTCAGCACCATACCCTGCCGGCATACATAAAAAATAATAGTGATGAGTACAAAAAAGGCCATCGTGTTTGCGGTTTTGTTCTTCCCGACTTGCTTTAGCCTGTTCAGCCAGTCCACCCGCGCGATAAAAACACCGGGGTTAACCGGAAAGGTGGACGTGTTGCGCGACACCTGGGGCGTGAATCATATTTATGCAACCAACCAGCACGATTTATTTTTCGCGCAGGGGTACTGTGCAGCGAAAGACCGGTTATTCCAGTTTGAAATTTGGAGAAGGCAGGCTACGGGAACGGTTGCCGAGTTGCTGGGTGAACGGGAGCTGACGCGGGATATCGGAACGCGGCTGTTCAAGTTCAGGGGAAATATGCACGCAGAGTTGCAGCGGTATCATCCGCAGGGTGCCGCCATTATACAGGCGTATGTGGATGGGGTGAATGCCTGTATCAGCGAAAGTATTGCCCGTCCCGAGCAATTACCGGTGGAGTTTAAACTGCTGCACACCCTGCCGCAGCCCTGGACGCCCGACGTCGTGATCTCGCGGCACCAGGGCCTGCTGGGTAATATCACCGATGAAATTAAAACAGGCCGCGCCGTAGCCGCCATTGGTGAGCGACAAGTGAAAGACCTGATGTGGTTTCATCCAAAAGATCCGGTTATCACTTTAGATCCAACGATCGACAGCGCGATGCTGTCGAAAGACATCATACAGCTGTACATCGCTTCGCACAGTGCAATAAAGTTCCGGCAGGAAGATGTGGATGCGGCTGCTGCGGCCGGCGCGCTGGAAGACCTGAACAACCAGGTAGCTGCTACCGGTGCCGCTTACACGCCGGATATGGAGGGGAGCAACAACTGGATTGTCAGTCCGTCGAGAACAGCAGGGGGGCATGCGATGCTGGCCAATGATCCGCACCGCGGGATAGCCGTTCCCTCGCTGCGGTATATGGTACACCTGGTAGCACCGGGCTGGAATGTGGAAGGAGGCGGCGAGCCGGAGATCCCGGGTGTGTCTATCGGCCATAATGAGCACGGTGCATGGGGACTGACCATTTTCGAAACCGATGGCGAAGACCTGTATGTGTATGACCTGAACCCGGCCAACCTGCAGGAGTACCGTTACCAGGGAAGTTGGGTGAAGTTTACATCGATTGAGGAAACCATTCCTGTCAAAAATGCGGCTCCGCGAAAGGTCACGCTGTATTACTCCCGGCACGGTCCGGTGACTTTTATCGACAGTGTGCGGCACAAGGCGTATGCGGTACGCTGTGCCTGGCTGCAACCCGGGTCAGCACCGTATCTCGCGGCTTTACGGATGGACCAGGCCAACAGTTGGGAGAGCTTCCGGGAGGCCTGCAGTTACAGTTTCATACCCGCGGAAAATATGGTCTGGGCCGATCGGAAAGGGAATATTGGCTGGCAGGCCGTAGGGATTGCGCCTGTCCGAAAAAATTTCAGCGGGCTGGTACCAGTACCCGGCGACGGGCGCTATGAATGGGACGGGTTCCTGCTCATCAAAGAACTACCCCATGTACTGAACCCCGCGCAAGGTTTTTTTGCCACCGCCAACCAGCAGGTGACACCGCCGGATTATACCCACTGGAATGCGATTGGGTTTAACTGGGCCGATAATTACCGCGGCGATCGCATTAATGAAGTATTGCAATCCAATAACCATATTACCATGCAGGAGCTCGAAGCCCTGCAGACCGATTATTATTCGCTTCCGGCGAAGGCGTTGGTTCCACTGCTTTCAACACTCGCATTTTCTGATCCGGTTACCGCCGATTTCCTTAATCGGGTACTGGCCTGGGACAGGCGGATGCTGAAAATCAGCGTTTGTGCGGGCGTGTACAATGAATGGGAAAAGTTGCTGGCAGCAAGGGCCTCACGGGAATGGATACCCGCTGTTGCGAGAAAAGATATCGATCTGCAGCTGACGACGGTTGTCGACCGGTTGCAGCATCCTGGGAAAATGTATGGAAGCGATTCGGTAAGCCGTCGGGATGACTTCCTGAAAGCCTGTTTTCAGCAGGCGATAGATACGCTGAGGGCTAAGCTGGGGCCGGATACTTCCCGGTGGCAGTATGGGCAGGCTGCCTATAAACATGTGTTGATGGTACATCCGCTGGGAAGAGTAAGCAATGATTCAATGGATAGCCTGCTGAATGTTGGTCCGCTTCCCCGGGGAGGCAGCAGTCATACCGTCGGTTCCACGGGGTCATCCGATAACCAGGTGCACGGCGCCAGTTTCCGGATGGTGGCAGATACGGGGGACTGGGACAACACCGTGATGATCAATACGCCGGGTCAGTCGGGCGACCCGCGGAGTCCTTTCTATAAAAACCTGTTCAGCTTATGGGCCAACGACGGCTATTTCCCGGCCTATTATTCCCGCAAAAAAATTGAGGCGGTAACCGTAGACAAGACGGTGTTGACGCCCTGAGGAAGCGCGTTGCAGGGTGCGCCGTTCCCATTGATTGGCCACGCAAGCGGGGATTTTACCAATGCAGTTTAACACCTGCATTCACTGTAATCCCTTCCAGCGGGGCATAAATATCTTTAAATACAGGCTGGTCGGCAGGGCCGGCATAAAGGGTCTCCCATTTGGATTGACGAACATTACCTAGGTTTTCACTGTTCACAAAAACAGATAGGTGCGTCCAGCTTTTTTCTGCCAGGGCGCCAAACGTCCAGTAGCTTCTGCCCGCTGTTCCGTCATTCAGGGATTGGGTTCCGGTATAATAAGCTTCCAATGCGATCCGGAACTTCTTGTCCTGCTCATAAACGCCGTCAAAATGGATACGCTGCCTGGGAGCAAGTGCGTAGGGAGACGTATTTCCATCAAAATGATTTTGGGCGATCGTGTACACATAGCCGGTATATAGATGGATATCGTCCAGTGCAAGGCGGATATTGAATTCCGCACCTTTGGAGTCGACCCAGCCGTTTGCGTTATTAAAGGCAGCCCCGTTGCCCGATCGATCGAGTACCAGGGGGTTATTGATACGGGTATAGAAAAAGAGGGGGTTTAGCCATATGTGAAGATCGTCTACGGAAAACCTGGCGGTTACATCGGCACTTCCGCCGGCTGACCTTTCATAACCTGTAGTGGCGGTGTTGATGCGGGCGATGTTCCTGAAATGAATTTCCTCTGCAGCTTCTGTAAACAGCGAAGGAATTTTATAGCCCAGCCCGCCGCCAACCCGGATGGTTAACACGTTGCCCGGGTGCGTCAGCAGGGATAGTTGTGGCAACCCTGTTGTTCCGAAAGGTGCCGTATAATCAAGGCGGAGACCGGTCTGGATAGACAGCAGCGGTGAGATGGTCCATGCATGCTGCAGGAAGACACCCGTTGTAAAATACCGGTAACCCCGGCTGCTGTCCGCCCGGCGACCCGGCTCCTGGAAGTTATCAAAGTTCACGGTTATTCCGGTAATGAAAAGGCTCCGTTCGGTGCCGAATGTGCCATTGAACTCGGAATACCACGCATGCTGTATCCCCTGAAATGAATAGCCGGGCACAGCAAGTGTTCGGTTAAAATAGCTATAACTGTTTTTAAAGTTTATCGTGATACCCTGGCTAGCGTGGTGAACGACGGTGAGCCGCGCCGTTAACCGAGTAGACCCATTGTTTTCGTAATAGCCGGGCAGGCCTTGGTTGATGAATGTGGTGCTGCCGCCCAGTCGGTTCTCGGTCACCAGGCTAAGGCCCGCATCGGCGGTGGTTTTGCTACTACTATAGTAGAATACCCTTGGCGAGAGTGTGTAACGTGTAAATTTCGGAATGGCAGTGAAGCCAGTATGACCCGGATCGAATGGGCTGTTGCTGTTGCGGGAAGCAAAGAGCGTGGTACCGAGATGCCTGTTGCGGGCGCTGTAAAACCCACTGAGGTCCAGTCCCTTTGCAGAACTGGCGTTCGCCAGGATACTGAGTTCAGGGTGATCACCGGGGGTTTTGGTAACGAGATTGATCAGGCCTGTTATAGCTCCGCCGCCATAAAGGGTGGAGGATGCACCTTTGATGATCTCCACCTGCTTAAGGTTAAGCGGTGCAATTTGCACCAGGCTTAGTCCTTCTGCCAGGCCTGCATAGATCGGCAGGCCATCCTGCAAAACCTGGGTATACTTTCCTTCCAGTTCCTGGAGGCGGAGATTGGCGGTTCCACTGGTGGCGGAAGTAACCTGTGTGTTTATGCCGGTTGATTCATTCAGCAGCATTTTTATCTCTCCTGGTTTCATGCTGATGTTCTCGCTGATCTCGCCGCCGGCAATCACCTCCACCCGGGTCGCCGTGTTGCGGAGCGTGCGGTCAGTGCGGGTTGCGGTAATGACTACATCAGACCCGGTTTCATCTTCGGCGGCCTCCAATGTTACCAGGATTGACAGGCCTTGCTGCGGCACAACAATTTTTCTTTCCCTCGTTTCCAGCCCGATGTAGGAGACGCGGAGTAGGTAGGCGCCCGGCGCCAGGGTGTTAAATAAGGCGCAGCCGGAACTGTCGGTTGCCATACCCCTGTTGAGTGGAAGAATGAACACGGTGGCGTTGGCAAGCCGCCTTGCGGACGCTTCTTCGCTTACCGTCACTTTTAGCGAAACATGCTGTGCAGTTACCCGTAATAGGGGAAAAAAGATAAGGCACCATACTATTCTTTGCGTCATAACAAAAAGCGGATGATGGGATAGAACCAATTATCTCCCGATATCGGCGTAGCGTTCACCAGCAAAAATAGCGTGAATGGAGGAATGTTTGATGGCCGTAATCACCGATGGCTGCCTGGTGAAGCTGGTGTAGGTAAATTCACTCAAAAATTTGTTTGCGTAAGAAAGAATCATATTGGTTTGCGGAAACGCAACACAGGTATAACTGCGTTTAGAATGTTTCGTTTAGGTTCAGGAAAAAACCTTTCCGGCCGAAACGGCCGAAGGCATAGTCCACGGCGAGGTTGGTGCGGGTGGCTTTATTGAACAGGATGCGGAAGCCGCCGCCATAGCCCGGCTGGAACACCTGGAATAAGGCGGTACCGTGTTCATCGTTACCGCTTTGCAGGCTGCCGAATACCACGCCGCTCAGGAATTTGTTTTTAAGAATGGGAAAACGCAGTTCCATCTCGGTATCGTTGAATTGTGTGCCCTTAAAATATTGCGCGGTATAACCACGTCCGCTCCGGAAGGAGCCGTCCCTGGCCGTGCCGGGCAGCTCGAGGTAGGGGATATCTCCCGCCAGTAGGTAAGAACCCCAGTTCCAGACGGCCAGTACAGTTTCCGGGTTGGCCGCGGAGAGGCTGACGTATTTGCGGAAGTCGGTGGTAAACTGCAGTGCATTTTTCGTGCTGCCGATCCACGTCTGGTTGACGCGAACGCCGGCATCCACATAAATGCCTTTGTAGGCCCGGTTGGGGTTGTCACGGGTGATGTATTCGATATTGAACAGGAAACCGTTGGAGGAGTAATGGTCCTGTGGAAAGCCATGCTGGATATTATACACCCCGGAAGGCGTAGAATGGCCGTTGGAATCGTTCGTCTGGATATTGCGCCGGATTTCAAAGGAAAGGCCGGCACCCACAAACAACCGCTGGCGGATATGCTTGTAGACTTTTTCCCGGATATTGTAGTACACGCTGTGCACCGGGTGCACGCTGCGGCCATTGTCGGCCAGGATAAGCTGTGCGGGATCGTCGCCATTATAACTTTTGCCGATGCCCAGTCCGAAATCCGGGCTGACAGTTTTCGCCACCACCAGGTTTCCCTGGAAATTCCATTTGTTGCCCGGTGTAAAGATGTTGTGGTTGATATAGAAATAGATGATGCCTTTGGTGGTGATGGAGGCCGAGGTGGCCGCTACGGAAAACAGGGTGGCCGGATCTGTTCCGAGTCTGCGACCGGCTACGGCTTTGATATCCACCTGGAAACCGATGGTTGGGTTGGCGGCAATATTGGGAATAACGGTAACACCTGACCGGTTATGGGTGGAGTCTTTTTTCGCGCCATGATGGATTACATAGGTGAGCAGGTCTCCGAAATCATACTGACCGGCGGTACTTTCCATGGTGTATAACCTGGTGCCGTGCTTGATCCGGAGGGAGTCTGCCTTGAGGGAATCCACGGGAGGGTTTTGCGCAAGGCTGGCCAGGCTGCAACTGAGGGACAGTAATACAATGAGTGTTTTCAACAGTTTGTTTTAGCTTAAGCAAAACAAACGGGATACCAAAGATATCGGGGAGTGACCTGGGCCATCCCGCACCCTTAGCCCCGGGACTTAGCGGTTGTTATGACGGCAAAAAAGGATGAAATCCAGAGCCGGCGGTGGAATCTGTTCTTCCCTTAGAAGCATGACGATACTCCCGCGGTGGTGTGTGCCATGGTTGATGACGTGGGTGATGATGTCTTCCAGGTGGTTGTCGAACCGTTCGCCCTGGCTGTCGCCGTAATGGATGATGCGGGCAAAGTCAGGGGCAGGCAGGCTGCCTAGATAAAGGAGCCAGTCGGTATGATTTTTTTCTGTCAGTGCCGAAATTTCCGGAAGGCTGCGTTCCTGGAAGCGGGATACCGATTCAGGGAGGCCCTGGCAACGTTCCAGCCATATGCGCTGGGTGGACTGCATATGGGAAAGCAGTTCTATGATGCGTGGCTGTTTAAATTGATGCTGATCGGCAATGGAAAGTAACTGGCGGGTAGCCCAGGCATCGTAATGGAATAGTTGGAAGAAGCGCTCGCGCATAACAGCAGTTCTGGGATTTGTCTTTGCCCCCGATGGTGTCCAGGTTTTGACGCACGCCCGGTAGAATTGTCCGCCATCGGTGGCATCCATGGTGAGTACCGAAGATATGATTTGTTGCAATTACTGGCTGGCATTGATTATCCAATATATGGTAAGGCCGTTTATGCTGGATGCGTGATTATACATACTTTTTATTATTGCCGGGATACTACTCCGTTTGCGGCATTAGCTGGAGCCTGTCTTTTGACTTGTATTTTTATTTTCTAATTGTTGCAGTGGCATATGGGTTACCACGCAGGTTTTCCAAAATTGTCCTTCTGTCAATATTAGTAGCCGCTGCCATAGTGAGCATCATTGCCTCACAACTGAAGATAAAGGGCACACCTTTAAATTATTTATTGGGAAAAATACATTTGAATTTTATTTAGGAATTGGTAGTGCTTTCTTAGCGAACATCAGCGTTAAAACCGGTTAATGCAGGTATCGCGCTGGTTATTGCAGTGGTAAGCCTGTCATTGCTGTTATTTATTAATGTAACCCCATGGAACAACTTCCGTTTTGATTTTAGTATATGGAACTTTGTCTATGCTGCTGGTGGGATGCATGACAGCATTGGAGAAAAACGGTTCAAATAAATGAAAGGGTGGCAGCAGCTTTCAAAATACTGGAAGATACTTCTTATGCCATTTACTTATTAGTGCCGATCGTTCCCGTTTTAATTGCAGGCCGTGATGTGTTCTCCAAAATAATAATTTTTATCGCGACGGTGTTCTTTTCGGTTATATTGAACCGTTACAAAGATAACATGGGCTCCGTTTCTGTAGGAATAGGCTTTACAAGCTACGACCGCTGTTAAGTTCGATTTTACCGGTTGGGACTGATTGGCGCTCACTGCCGCAAGAATGCAGGGGAGATTGGTGCCCGGCGTTCTTGTGCTGTTTCCTGCAATCAATAAGAACGTCCACAAACTGGCCCAAAAATAATTCGGAATTTCAACGCTGGCACAGGGGAACATGCGATTAAAATTAGCGACGCTGCCGGAGGTACGGGTGCCCGAGTCCGTGCGGTATAACTGCGCCAGTGAAAGACATTTATTTAAGGCATCCTTATGTTTGCCCAACAAAAAAGCGACTACAACATTTCTGTTATAATCGCCTCATTTAAAGCGTGGTGTGGGGCGGGATTGAACCGCCGACACAAGGATTTTCAGTCCTTTGCTCTACCAACTGAGCTACCGCACCGGCCAACCGCCATTTTACACGCGGGCAGCAAAAATAGGACTTGCCATGTAAAATCTGAAATGTTTTTTATGGGTATCCATGCCCGCCCCTGCCCTTTATCTGCGTGACCCCGCATTACATTCCGTACTCACTCAGGAACTTAATGCGCATGATTTTCAACTGCTCCCAACTGTAATTCCCCTCATTCAGTTCCTGCTGCGCCACCTGTAACGACGAGGTCTCACAACCCTTGAAATAATCGATAATTTCTTCCTGTTCGTATTCATCCAGCATGTCATCGATGGCATAACCCAGGTTTAGCTTGGTACCGCTCGCCGCAATGGTTTCCATCTCCTCCATCAGCGCGTCCATCCGCCAGTCCTTGTTCTTGGCAATCACTTCCAGTGGCATCTTTTTATCAATCTGCTGGATGATGAACACCTTGCTCATACTCTTATTCGCCACGGTTTTCATCACGAAGTCATCGGGCTTCTGCACGTCATTTTCTGCCACGTATTTTGCAATCATCTCTACGAAGGGCTTACCATACCGTATCGCTTTGCCCTTGCTCACCCCTTGGCATTTTTCCAGCTCCTGGATGGTGGTAGGGAACATCGTGGCCATATCCTGCAGCGAGTTTTCCAGGAAGATCACGAAGGGAGGCAAGGCCTTTTTCTTCGCTTCCTTCTGCCGCAATTCCATGAGCTGCGCAAACAATTTCTCGTCGGCCGCCGCTGTTTCGGGGGCGGGCTCAGCTTCCTCATCATCGGCATTCGCTTCTTCAAACAGATTATTCATGACGATCGGGAAGCCGTGCGGCTTCTTTAAAAACCCTTCGCCGGATTTGGTAATTTTCAGCACACCGTATTCCACGATGTCCTTGCTGAGGAGATTTTCCAGCAGCATCTGCCTTACCAGCGAGTTCCAGAAATGGTGGGGCTTGTCGTTGCCAATCGCAAACTCGCGGAGCGCGTCATGCCGGTACATCTGCACCTGCGGCGTCAGCCGGCCGGCTACGATATTCACCGTATAGTCGGTTGCAAATCGTTCATCCAGCGCACGAATCACCTTTAACACTTTCACGGCATCTTCTTTCGCCTCCACTCTTTCCTTCGGGTGTACACAGTTGTCGCAGCTGCCGCAGTTTTCTTCGCTGTAGGTTTCCCCAAAATAATTCATCAGGGTCTTGCGGCGGCAGACGCCGCTTTCTGCGTACGCTACCGTTTCATTGATGAGCTGGGCACCCACTTCCCGTTCGGTCAGCGGCTTGTCCCTCATCAGGTGTTCCAGCTTGCTTACGTCTTTATGCGAATAATACAGGATACATTTTCCTTCCAGCCCGTCACGGCCGGCCCGTCCGGTTTCCTGGTAATAATTTTCTATCGACTTGGGAATATTGAAATGAATGACAAAGCGGATATCGGGTTTGTCGATCCCCATCCCAAACGCAATGGTGGCGACGATCACCTGGGTATCTTCTTTCAAAAACAAATCCTGGCGGGTGGCGCGCAGCTTACTGTCGAGCCCCGCGTGGTAGGCCACAGCCTTAATGCCATTCTGTACCAGTAGTTCGGCCAGTTCTTCGGTCGTTTTCCGGTTAAGGGTATAGATGATGCCGCTTTTGCCCTTGTTCTGCACGATGAAGCGGACGATACTTTTGAGGGTGTCTTCCTTTTTGATCTTCGGGAGCACCTCGTAATACAGGTTGCTGCGGTTGAAGGAAGAAATGAATATTTTTGGTTTGCGCAGTTCCAGGTTTTTGACGATATCACTTTGTACTTTTGGGGTAGCCGTAGCCGTTAGTGCAATGACAGGAGCATCGGGGTTGATGACGGTCATCATTTCACGGAGCCGGCGGTATTCAGGCCGGAAATCGTGCCCCCATTCTGATATGCAATGGGCCTCGTCCACCGCGAAAAAGGAGATGGTAAGGTCGGCAAAAAAAGTTCGGTTATCTTCCCGCGTAAGGGTTTCAGGGGCTACATACAGCATCTTGGTCTTGCCCGACTTCAGGTCGTCATGTACCTCCTTGATTTCTTTTTTATTGAGGGTGGAGTTGAGAAAGTGGGCGACCGAATCGTGGGTGCTGTAACTGCGGACGAGGTCCACCTGGTTTTTCATCAGCGCAATCAGCGGGGAAATAATGATGGCCACGCCTTCGCTGATCATAGCGGGAAGCTGGTAGCACAGGCTTTTTCCGCCACCCGTGGGCATAATGACAAAAGTATCTGTACCGGAGAGCAGCGACTGGATAATTTCTTGCTGACTGCCCCTGAAGCTATCCAGCCCGAAATATTGTTGCAAAGGGGCCATCAAATCCCGTTTTTCTTTGCTTTTAGCTTTGCCGCTGGTGGTGCCTGCGCTCTTTACCGGCGACTTTTTCGAGGCTGGTTTTACGGTAGTTTTTACTGTAGTTTTTGCATTGGTTGACGTTCTGGCCATGTTCTTAAATTTTCTTTCACACAGGGTTAAAAATAATACGGGTTAAGAAGCTTTTAATCTACCTGAAATCGGGCCCGGACGTGGTGTCCCGGCATTGGCAGGAAACAGGCGGGTGGCAGTTTCCCGTATATTTTTAAGGCTCGCGAAGTTAATTATAATATACCGGTTTTGGGCGGATTCTTTGTTAAAATGGAAGTGGTTGAACAACAAAGTTCCCGGTGGCAAAAGGAGCTGTGGCAGGTCTGTCCATGGCGAAGTACAGGCCACGGCAGCCACCGGTTTAATATGCTGCCGAAATAACTACCTTTGGCCGCTGAAAATGAATGAAAAAGACATTATAGCCACGGCTGCAAAAACGATCGGCCTCGAGGCCTCCGCGATAGCCACGCTGGAAGGCTACCTGGACCGGCATTTCATCAAAGCGGTTCAACTGATGGCGGCGTGCCGCGGGCGCCTGGTGGTCAGTGGCATCGGCAAGAGCGCCATTATTGCGCAGAAAATCGTAGCCACCTTTAATTCAACGGGTACACCGGCCCTGTACATGCACGCTGCCGACGCTATTCATGGTGACCTCGGTATGGTGCAGCCACACGATATCGTGATGCTGATCAGCAAAAGCGGCAGCAGCCCTGAAATAAAAGCCCTCGCTCCCCTCGTCAAGAACTTTGGTAATACCCTCATCGCGATCGCCGGGGATATGGACTCTTATCTTGCCCGTCAGGCCGATATAGTTATCAACAGCACGGTATCCGAAGAAGCCTGTCCGCATAACCTCGCCCCCACCACCAGCACCACCGCACAACTGGTCATGGGAGACGCCCTGGCCGTTTGTCTCATGGAACTAAAGGGTTTTTCAGGGAGTGACTTCGCTCGTTTTCACCCCGGCGGGCTGCTCGGAAAAAAATTGTACCTGCGGGTGGCCGACTTATATATCAACAACCTGAAACCCGCGGTTACTACAGCTGCCCCGCTGCGCGAGACCATCCTCAGCATCTCCGGCAGCCGGCTGGGGATGACGGTTGTCACTGGTCCCGGAAACGACATTCTCGGCATTATCACCGATGGCGATCTCCGCAGGATGCTTGAAAAAGACACTTCGCTGACCGGCGTCGTGGCAGCGGACATCATGACGCAAAACCCCCGAACCGTTTCGCCGGAACTGCTGGCGATGGATGCGCTGGATATTTTACGTAAATTTGATATCAACCAGCTTGTGGTGGCCGAAGGAACGCAATACCTTGGCGTACTGCACCTGCATGATTTGATCAGGGAAGGGCTGCATTGACCCCCGGATTATTAACAAACCCTTCATACTATTCCGGTCGAGCGTACGTTACCACACACTAACCTTGCTTTTTTTGACAAAATTTACCAGTAGTAGCCTGCCGGGAGATGACAGATTTGTATGAAGCGCACCATTACAGCAATATTTGCGGTACTGATCATAGCGGGATGTTATTTCTTCCCGTACAGGCCCGATATTGTTTCCCAAAAGTTCAGCAACACGGTACTCCAGCAGGATTTTTCGGTTTTCAGGGCCGTTCTCGAACGGGCACACCCGGGGCTGTACACCTACAGCGGGAAAAACGAAATGAATACCTGCTTTGACAGCATGTACCAAACACTGGATCATCCCGTCGATATACGCGCCTTTCACGAAAAACTTTCTTTCATCATTGATAAAATTGGATGCAGCCATACCAACCTCTATCTTCCCAAAGCCTATTATGACACGCTGCAGCACCGCGCAAATTTTTTCCCGGTGCCGCTCATTTATGTAGATGGTGGTTTTTATGTGAATGCCGACAACTGGCCAATCCCGCTAGGCGCCCATATCCTGAGCATCAACGGAAACCGCGCCGGCCAGATCATGAAACGAATCATGGATTACAATGTCCCCGACGGGCGAAACAAGAATTATAATCTTTCCCAGGCGGCCATCGAATTTGCTTACGACTATTTCCTGGCTTATGGCCCCTGCATCATTTTTCATATCGAATATGCAGCACCGGGCTCCTCCAGGAGGGAAACCGTTAATGTGGACGCAACTACGCTGGAGAATGAAACAGGGACTTACGACCAGAACAGTTACTATAATTTTTCGACAGAGGCGGGGTATGATTTTGAAATCGTTGATTCGTTGCAGACTGCGGTACTTACCCTGCGGTCTTTTTCCTATGGCACCGCCGCCACTTTCGCTGCGTACCGAAATTTTTTGATCAACACCTTTACCCTGCTGAAAGACGAGGATGACATTAAAAATTTAGTCATTGATTGCCGGAATAACATTGGCGGCGAATATGAAAATATTTTCCTGCTCTATCGTTTTCTTGCGCGTACACCCTTCCGTGAGGTAAACGCAGCAACCGTCCGGTTCGACCATGTACCGTTTGTACAATACCTTGACCCGGAATATGCGGCCACTGAACGGCCTTCGCTGGACTCGATGATAAAATCAGAATTTTGCAGGTTGCCCGATGGTAACAATGCGATGATAGAAGATGAAAATAACCTCCGCCGGCCGCACCCGATGGCCTTTAACGGCAATGTGTTTGTCATCACCAATAGCAATGTGTTGTCTGCCGCGTCCAATTTTGTAGCGATGATGAAAGACAGCCGGAGAGGTATCATTGTGGGGGAAAAAACCGGGGGTGGTTATACGGGTCACAATGGATTTACCCGGTTGCTTTATAAGCTACCCAACACCGGGCTTGAGCTGGAATTTTCGGCAGTACATGTGCAGCATTACCTCCAGCATCCAAAGCTGGATATTTACGGGATTGAGCCTGATTACCCCGTCAGTATGACGCTTTCCGACGTCATGGATAACCGCGATCCCCAAATGGGATTTATCATGAACAGCCTCATCGCCCGGGGCCGGTAATTTATTTGAGTTTACTTACTCCTTTCTCTACTTTTGCGCTTTCGATTTCATTAACCCGTTCAAGCGCCTATTTTTCTTTATGAACAAACATCATTATGTAGCCATCATGGCCGGTGGAATTGGGAGTCGTTTCTGGCCGATGAGCCGCGCCGGTTTCCCGAAACAATTTCTAGACATCCTGAACACGGGAAAAACACTTATACAAGCCACATTCGACCGCTTCGCAGAATTTATACCGCAGGAAAATATTTTTGTCGTTACCTCTAACGAATATATCCCGATCGTCGAAAAGCAGTTGCCGAAAATCCGGAAGGAGAATATACTGGGCGAACCTTCGCGCAAAAACACCGCGCCCTGCATTGCGTATATATCCGTAAAGCTTCACCAGCTTGATCCCGAGGCTTCACTCATCGTCGCTCCTTCCGATCATTCTATCGAAGACCCGAAAGAGTTTGAACGGGTGTGTCACCAGGCGCTTGATTTCGTCAACAACCTCAATGCATTTATCACCCTGGGTATCAAACCTACTTATCCCAATACGGGCTACGGATATATCCAGTTTGAACCCATGGCCGTAAGCCCGGATGTGTATAAGGTGAAAACGTTTACCGAAAAGCCCAACCTTGATCTCGCCAAAACCTTCCTCGCCAGCGGAGAGTTCCTGTGGAACGCCGGCATCTTTGTGTGGCAGGTAAAAAATATTCTAACGGCTTTTGAAAAGCACCTGCCCGAAATGTACGACGTGTTCATGGCTGAAAAAGACAAGTTCAATACGCCCGCTGAACAGGATGCCCTTAAAGAAATATACCCGCAGTGTACGAATATTTCCATTGACGTCGGCATCATGGAAAAGGCTTCCAATGTTTACCTCATCCCGGCCTCCTTTGGCTGGAGCGACCTCGGTACCTGGAACAGCGCCTATGAAAATATTGCCAAAGATTATTTCCACAATGCCGTCGGCGGCGATAATGTGATGGTGATCGATGCCTCCAAGTGCATGGTGCATGTTCCCAAAAATAAACTGGTTCTCCTGCAGGGCCTGGAAGACTTTATTGTGGTGGACACCGACGATGTTCTGTTGATCTGCAAAAAGGAAAAAGAACAGCAGATTAAAGATTATGTCGCCGAAGTGAAACGAAATAAAGGCGAAAAATACCTGTAGCAGCCCCCCCGCGTATCAATTGCCCGCTATGGATAAAAGGAATATCAGCCCATCCCCGGATGGGCTTTTTCATCGGCAGTACCGGTTTGACTCACCGCGGATTTTCCTGTAATCTTTCTTACATTACATAAAGATCAGCCGTCATGAAACAGGTACCGGTCAGCCATATTTTATTTCTCGACATTGAAACCGTTTCCGCTTTCGCCACCTTCAGCGAATTGTCACCGGAGTGGAAAACGTTATGGGAAAAAAAGGCTGAATCACTGCTCCGCAACCAGGATAATGAAACTGCTGAGTCTGTTTATGGCCGGGCAGCCATCTACGCGGAATTCGGACGGATCATTTGCATCAGCTGCGGGGTTCTCCAGCGAATGCCTGATGACCTTCACCTGGTGCTGAAATCATTTTGCTGCGCCGATGAAAAGCAGCTCCTCCGTGACTTTGCTGATATGCTTGAAAAATGGGGCGCCACGCCGGGGAACTACCTCTGTGCACACAACGGAAAGGAGTTTGATTTTCCCTGGCTCTGCCGCCGGATGACGGTGCATGGCATCGCCATTCCCGGCATGCTTCAGCTCGGCGGTAAAAAACCCTGGGAAGTGAACCACCTCGATACGATGGAACGCTGGAAATTTGGGGATTACAAAAGCTATACGAGCCTGAACCTGCTGGCACATACCCTGGGCATTCCTACCCCTAAAGACGATATCGACGGCAGCATGGTGGGTGAGGTGTACTGGAAAAACAGAGATATGAACCGGATAGTGACCTATTGCCAGAAAGATGTGCTTACTGTTGTGCAGGTCTACCTTCGCCTGCAGGGCGAACCACTCCTCAACGTTGACAATATCGAATACCGGGCTACCTGACCAGCCGGAAGTATTGCTTACTTAATATTTTTACCATGACCCATGATGCCCGCATGAAGTATAGTTCCGGCTCCGCCTGGGAGTCACTGGTTGGATACAGTCGCGTGGTGAAATGCGGGAATATCATTGAAGTGTCCGGAACCGTGGCTGCGACCGCAGATGGTTCCGCGGTTCATAAAGGCGATGCCTATGCGCAGACGGTGTTCATCCTTCATAAAATCGAGGCCGCGCTGCACGAGGCAGGTGCATCACTTGCGCAGGTTACGCGAACGCGGATGTTCGTGACTGACATCAGCCGGTGGCAGGAATATGGCCGCGCGCACGGCGAGTTTTTTGGAACTATCCGCCCCTGCACCTCCATGATAGGCATAAGTGCCCTGGTGAATCCTGACTGCCTCATTGAAATTGAAGCTACGGCTGTTATCAGCAGTCCATCCTAACTTTACCGGTATGCACATTGAATCGCTGAGAAATTATTGCCTTGCTAAAAACGGCGCAACGGAATTCCTGCCGTTCGGTCCGGATACGCTGGTATTCAAAGTTGGCGGTAAGATATTCCTGCTGGCCTCGCTGGACGCGCCGCAGTTGCAGTTCAACCTTAAATGCGATCCGGCACTCGCCCAGGAATTACGGGAACAATATCCCGCCGTGCAACCCGGCTATCACATGAACAAAAAACACTGGAACACCGTTATCGCCGACGGCTCCGTGCCCGACCGCCTGCTGAATGAATGGATAGACCTTTCCTACCAGCTCATCTTGCAGGGCCTGCCCGCGACCGTCCGTAAACAACTCCTTTAACCTGTTGTGAGGTATCTTAAATTTGCGCAACTTAATAAGTAACCATTGCCTGAGATTTCCATCAAGAGTAAGCTGCCGGACACCGGCACCAGTATTTTTACCGTAATGAGTGCCCTGGCCGCCGAATACAAAGCAGTCAATCTCGGGCAGGGTTTCCCCGATTTCGACATGAGCCCTGAACTCACCGGCCTTGTCAGCGAGGCGATGCAGCAGGGCTTTAACCAGTATGCGCCCATGCAGGGTTATACTCCTTTGCGGGAGAAGCTGGCAGAAAAAGTGGAAGAACTCTATGGCGCCCGGGTAAACGCCGGCACGGAGATCACCATCACGCCCGGCGGCACCTATGCCATCTACACGGCACTGACGGCTATCCTGCAGCCGGGAGACGAGGTCATCGTATTTGAGCCCGCGTACGACAGTTACCTGCCCAACATCATTGTCAATGGCGGTATCCCGGTTCGGATCAACCTGCAATTCCCGGAATACAAAATTAACTGGACCGCGGTGCGGGAAAAGATTACTCCGCGTACGAAGCTCATCATGCTCAATACACCGCATAATCCAACCGGCTCTGTATTGTCTGAGGATGATATCAGCAACATGCAGTCGATTGTAAAAGATACCGGTATTTTTATTTTAAGCGATGAGGTGTACGAGCACCTGATTTTTGATGGCATCCCGCACCGGTCGATGTTACGATACCCCGACCTGTTTGCGCGTAGCTTCGTTTGCTTCTCATTTGGCAAGGTATACCATTGCACCGGCTGGAAACTGGGATACTGTATCGCGCCGGCAGCGCTGATGGCGGAATTCCGGAAGGTGCACCAGTTCAATTGTTTCAGCTGTCATACTCCTTCGCAGGTGGCCCTCGCAAGGTTCCTCAGCAATAGGGAGGCCTATCTTTCGCTCGGCAGTTTCCTGCAGGAAAAAAGAGATTACTTCAGGAACGCGATGGCGTCCGCGACCCGTTTCACTGCACTTCCCAGTCACGGCAGCTATTTTCAGTGTTACCGGTACGATCGGGTCAGTGATGAGACCGAAAAGGAATTTACCATCCGGATGACAAAAGAATATGGCATCGTCGCGATACCCGTGTCGGCATTTTACCAGGAAGGCACAGACCACCGGGTGGTCCGGTTTTGTTTTGCCAAAAAGCAGGAGACCCTAGATGCCGCCATTGAAAAACTCGCTGCCGTACGATAATCCCTGTCAATATATCAGCCGGCTCAGCGGTAGGGCAATCGACAGTCCCCCCGCCTGCCTGGCGGAAAGGGTTGCGCTTCGCGCGATGTCGGTTAACAGCAGGTATACTTCCAGCATGAAGGCCGGCGTCTTCTTTGCGTTAATGACAACAACCGGGATACCGATTTTTGCATTGAAAAAATGGTACGGGCCAAAGGATTGTTCAGCCAGCAGGCTCAGACCAATATGTGATCCATGCGGGTAGTAGATGAGGCTGGCAGACAGGGCAGGCGTTACAAACTGGCGGAAAATTCCGAGGTACACATACGCATTTTCTTCTGCCCCTGTAATTATTCCTGAGCCACCCGCTGCTTTATAATCGGCATAACGGATACGGGTAACCGAATAACCGAGTTTGCTGTTGTTTAGCCTGGCCAGGGCTTTGGCGGACAGGAAAAGGCGACCGGCGTGGCTGCTTTCCACCAGGCGGGTATGACTGAATGAAACCTCCAGTGGCCAGGGATGGCGGTGCTCTAAGCTGCCGGAATAGGCTGCTGTAGCAAAATACCCGGGAAAAAATACCGGCACGCTGATGGAAAGGGTGCTGTAGCTTTCGCGAATAACGCCGAATGCCCCGGTACGGCTTAACAGGGCCGCCTGTTTTTCGGCGAATTGCTGTCCAATTGCCACGGCCAGTATACTATCAGCATCCCGTTCGGCAATAAGTACGGCTTCGCTTTTTTCAAGCAGGACACTATCCTTTCCGGCTGTTTGTTCAACGACCCGTTGTAAACCCGCCACCAGGGCAGCGCGGAGCGCATCGATTGTTATTTTCTGGCAGGCGGGGTGGCCCGGGCAGGGCCGGAACCGCGTACTGGTTTTGCCAATCCATTTATAATTTGCCGTAAGAAAGATCTCATTGTCGAAGCGATAGTCTGAAAAGTGTTGCGCAAAACTGTTTGCCGGGCGAACAGCCATACCCGCATTGAATAAATGACGGATTGGGTCATCGTCACCCGGCTGCGGTTGAAAAGAGTGGCAGATCGAAAGGAGGCCGGATGTGGAATTGAAACTGATGTTGTTGGTGAAGAAAGACAGGGCTTCAGGTCCGCCTCCATAGCCGTTTTTATCAGCCAGGAAGATGTTCATGGCCCTGTTCGATATCGCTCTCGCGCTCACGCTGTTCCAGGAGACCCCGCTCAGCTGCCGGTCTGTTCCCTTGATCAGTTCGAGCATCCGGGCAGCCTGCTGTGCCGGAAGCAGGATGCACCAGTGCAAAAAAAACAAAAACACACCTGCGCGGGTTTTCAGCATCGTTCTTCAGAATGGTTTATGCACCGTATCCAGCCCCCATTGCCGCAGCAGTGGGTTGGTAAAGATGGGCATGCTTTCCCGGTCGAGCAGCTTGTTCCTCGCGTCGATCCATTTGCCTACGTTCTCGCCGTACATATTATAAATCCGGTCATAGTTTAATTCATTCATCTTTCCCCAATGCATGGTGAAGGGAATGTTTTCCTCTTCCAGTTTATGCCAGACTGCGCGGTAAAAATTCAACGTGGTATTGGCAAAAGTGCCGTCCATTTCAAGGATGCAGGTATAGTGATAACGCGTAAAACCCAATAGGGCAGTGGATTTCCTGATGAATCGATAGGCGAATAAGCCGGGGAACGGCCCGGCGGTTTTATTGAGTTCCAGCAGCAGCGCGGTAACCCGGGTGATATATTCTACAGGCAGGCCCAGCGCAGCACTGTACAGCTTCCCATGAAGGGTGGTGTTGCTGAAAATCTCTGCGAGGGTGCCTGTCTTTTTACTGAATGGCTGGAGCGCGTTTCCCAATAACGTATTTACAACGGCGGGCACCAGGTCCGGGATACAGTCGGTCAGTTTACCGATAAAGCAGGGTGCGTCATCGCCCGGCCCAAGCCCCGCATCATTCGGCGTTGGTTTACTGTAAACCTCCGTATAGCTTCGTTTATAAAAGGTGGTTACATAGGCACCCCTGCCGAGGTCATGGGGATTGATCTTTACTTCAAAATGAAAGGGTCGTTCGTTTCCGCAGGGCAGTAGCGCGTGGCTGAAATCAAGGGTCTCCATGAGCATTTTCAGCGTATCGTTGTACGGCATCCGTTCCATATATCCTTCCAGCAGGAACACGCTTTCCGTTTCGAGCAATACGCCATGGATAATGCCGAAACTACCGAAGCTCACCAAAGCCGCGTTAAACAGATCATCATCCTGTATAAGGTCAGTACCCAGTGTATTCACCAGGCTGGCGCTGACAACGGGATACGATTTCCTTTCCAGCCAAACATGACTGGCCGGGCCGGTGATGAGGTGCATGCCGACTACATACTCCGGTATCGCGCCCACGTCTACCGACGATCCGTGTGCGCCCGTGGACATAGCGCCTACAATGGTCTGGCCATTACTGGCACCGCTGGTCTTCAGAGAAAGGCCGGCATTACGCAACACCGCACTTAATTCCCACACGGCGTTCCCGCACTGAGCAAACAAGAGTTTTGTAACATCACCCGTGTATTCCGGCACCACGCTGTCAGTCTTTAGCGTCAGGGTGCTGTTCAGCGGTTTTGTATCCAGGAGGATTCCGTCTGCCGTGGTTCCGATCTTACTCCACGACCATCCTGCCCCCATGGATCTTAACCCTGTATTGCTGCTTACAGCCCCGGCCAGGAGGTGCTGGAAACTCTTCGTGGCCTCGTTGTAGGCATCAAGCGCATTCATGCCGGGTTCATTGCCGAGCGTAAACAAATCCTGGATCGGTTCAGTAAAAGTCTCATGCCGGTTGGTCCACGATTTTTTTCCGGAAGGAAGAATCTTCATGACTGGGGGTTTAAAATGTTCCGGATTTCGGGCAGGGCTTACCGCATTTACATTCCAGTTGAACAGGACTCCAGATGCCAAGGGTGGCTACCGTAATAAGGGCGAAGCCGAAATTATTTTTTACCGTCACTTCCGCCATCCCGTTTACAGCAAGCGAGTCGCAAAGCGGCGTACGGATTTCTTTCGGGCTTTTCGCAAGTCCCCAGAAAAAACTGTGCGCAGTCAGCTTCGTGGCCGTTTCGGTTCCCGGTTGCGCATGGGTTGCCATGCGGTAAGTATAACATCCGTAGCAAGACAACAGGCCCGTCAACAGCAGAACTGCTGACAAAAACCTGGTCAGATTTTTCAATCGCATGGCAGTTTTTTTATGCATTAAAACATCGCCGTAGGCAAGTCATACAGCAATTGGTCAGCTCACAGGAAAGTAATAGTGCTACAGGAGGCGATAACCGCGGAGCAGGATTGGGGACGGAATTGCTTTACTAAGGTACAATACATTTTAATTCGTTGCTATGCCCTGTTCGTGTATCCCCTCTAAATATTTTGGGCCGAAATGGATTAAGCGGCTTTCCCCGCTTACATTTGGCAATAACTGCATACATGAAAACCATCTTTTTCCTACTCCTGCTGGCACTGGCGCAACCAGCACTTTTCGGGCAGGCACTTCCGGTCAGGGACCAGGCGGCGGTCATTAATTCGATCGTGAGCGAAAGAATTGACAGCCTGTTGCCTGCGCTGATGGACCGTTATAAAGTTGATATGTGGATCATCGTTTCTCGCGAATACAATGAGGATCCGCTGCTGAAGACCCTGCTTCCTGCTGAATGGTTGTCGGCCCGGAGGCGCACCATCTTTGTATTTTGCCTGGATCCCAGCAGTAAAAAGTATGAGAAGCTTGCCATCGCGCGGTACACCGTGGGCAGTTCCATTACCCCGGCCTGGGATGTCAGCCGCGTCCCGGATCAGTGGGAGGCACTGAACGAGGTGGTGCGTGCCCACCACCCTGCTGTTATTGCGTTGAATACGTCAGCCAGTTTTGCCCACGCAGACGGTATCGACTACACCGATTACCACACTTTCCTGGAGAAGCTGCCAGTTGAATACCGGGGCCATATCGCGTCAGCGGAAAAGCTGGCCGTGGCCTGGATGGAAACCCGCACCTCCCGCGAAATGGCTATTTATCCTTCGCTTATAGAGGCCACACATCGGATCATTGAAGAAGGGTTTTCAGAAAAAGTCAATACGGCCGGTATTACCACAACAGAAGATTTGGTCTGGTGGTTTCGCCAGAAGATCCGCGACCTGGGCTATGATACCTGGTTCCATCCGTCTGTTTCCATCCAGCGGGCGGATACCGCGGTATTTGATCACAACCAGTCGTTTTCATCTCACCATCCCGATCTCATTTTACCGGGGGATTTGCTGCATGTAGATTTTGGCATCACCTACCTCAGGCTCAATACCGATGTGCAGGAACACGCCTACCTGCTTAAGCCGGGAGAGTTTTCTGTACCTGCGGGCCTGGCCCATGGTTTTGCCGTTGCCAACCGCCTGCAGGATATTCTCACAGGGCAATTCGCCGCAGGCCAAACCGGTAACCAGGTATTGTCGGCCGCACTCGCCCAGGCAAAAAAAGAGGGGATCGCCGCAACTATCTATACCCATCCGATTGGTTTCAACGGCCATGCCGCGGGGCCAACAATTGGGCTGTGGGACCAGCAAAACGGCGTACCCGGGAGCGGGGATTTTCCCATGCATTACCGTACGGCTTATTCGATAGAACTGAATGCTGCGGTGGCCATACCGGAATGGAAAAAAACGGTCAGGATGATGCTGGAAGAAGACGGGTATTTTGACGAAAATGGTTTTCGGTATATCAGCGGCAGGCAGAAAGAAATATTTACGGTTCCCCGCCAGCATAACAACATCGGCAATTAATCCCGGCTTAAAACCTGGAAAACGAACCGGTTGAGCCAGCGTATCCGGGCTGACCGCCTTCCGCGCGCTTGTTTACGTTACCGCCTTGCCGTAGAGCGGATAGAAGCGGGTTTTTGCCCGGACACTGTCACCTCCAGGGACTGTTTCCCTTCAGCGGCAAGCGGGGATGCCTGCAGTTGCAGCCAGCCCGAGGGGCGTGCACTGCTGTAATATCCGTTTAGTATTTTTTTATCCTCGAAGGACTGGTTAGCCAGTTCTTTCTCTGCCATCGTACCGGAAACGTCGGCAATGGAATATTGGAGATTATCAAACAGGTACTTCCCATTGCCGTTTACCGCCACATAAAAATAGATGCTTGCCGCGGCCTTATCGGTTATGCCATCGACGCGGTAGGTATTCCAGGACCCGGTGTCCCTTAGCGCATACTGCATCGTTTTTCCGATGATGTCTTCCTTTCCCTTCCTCACCTGCACAGTGTAGATACGAAGCCTGGAAAAACTATCGGCAGGATTTCCCCTGACCCTGATTTCAAGGTGAAAAGGCCGTTCGGGCTGGCCCCTGACAGAAATTTCATTCACAAAGTAAAAAGCATCCGGATAGTTATAGCCGGCAGCCTGTGCCATGCCGGCAAGGCCCGCTGAAAAGGCAAGAAAGAAAAGTATTATTTTTTTCATATACAGGATATTGGACATCCTGTAACGGTCTTGTAAGGCTGTTTATTCTCGGCCCCCGCGGAATAATTTATTTGAGGAGTTGATAGGCCAGGAAACTCATGAGGTAGGCAAGGCCGGTCATGTATCCCAGCTGGATAAGGGGCCACTTCCAGCTTCGCGTCTCTCGTTTTACTACGGCAAGCGTACTCATGCACTGCATAGCGAGCAGGTAAAAGATCATCAGCGAAATACCTGCCGCAAGACTGTACACCTTGGTCCCATCCGGGTTCCGGGCCTGTTGCATTTTCTGGGTCAGGGTCTGTTTATCGGCATCCTTTCCCCCTTCCACGCTGTACAGGGTGGCCATGGTGCCCACAAAGACTTCCCGCGCCGCAAACGAAGTGATCAGCGCAATGCCAATTTTCCAATCGTACCCAAGCGGGCGAATCACCGGTTCAAGGGTATGGCCCAGGATGCCGGCAAAAGACTGCTGGAGTAGGGCTGACTGTTCATGGGTCTTCAGTTGCGCCGCCTGCCCCGGCTGCTCTTGGGTTAAGTTGCTGTAATAGCTTCTAATCGCGGCCATTCTTTTTGGTGGTCCGTAGCTGCTGAGGGCCCAGAGGATGACGCTGATGACGATGATCACCCGCCCGGCATCCATGACGAATATCCTGGCCTTGTTCACCATGGTGATCAGCACGTTTTTCCAGCGCGGCGAGCGGTATACGGGGAGCTCCAGGATGAAAAAGCTTTTTTCCTGGATCTTAATGAACCACTTGGCTACATAGGAAACAATAAGCGCCATCACAATACCCAGCAGGTACAGCCCCATCATCACAAGGCCCTGCAGGCCGATAAAACCCAGGAAATTGCGCTGCGGGATGACAAGGGCAATGAGAATAGTGAAAACCGGCAGCCGGGCGCTGCAGCTCATCAGCGGGGTAATGAGAATGGTGAGCAGTCGCTCTTTTTTATTTTCAATGTTCCGGGCACTCATGATCGCCGGCACGGCACACGCAAAGCCACTGATCATCGGCATCACACTTTTCCCGTTCAGTCCTGCTTTGCGCATGAGCTTATCCGTGAGAAAGCTGATACGCGCCATATAGCCGGTATCTTCCAGCATCGTTATGAGCCCGAACAATATCATGATTTGCGGCACGAATACAACGATTCCACTGAACCCTGCCACGAGGCCATTTACAAACAGGTCACTCAGCCAGCCGCCGGGAAGAACCGTATTCAGCCAGCCACCCAGCACGGCAAACGCCCATTGGATGCCATTCATGGGAAACGAGGCCAGCCAGAAAACACTCTGGAAAAGAAAAAACAAGACCAGTAAGAGGATCAGGTAGCCCCATTTGCGGTGGAGGAGGATCATGTCCAGTTTTTCAGTAAACAGCACTTTTTGCTGTGGGTCAGGCTCACCCACATGCTGTTTCATGATCACCTTGATCCGCGCGTAACGCTGCATGATTTCTTCGGCCTGGGTGCGCGTCGGGTTAAACTTTTCCGCGTGCTCTATCTGCTCTACTTCCCGCTGTTCGCCGGGGTCGAGTGAAAAATGTTCGTGGTTGATGAGGTAGTGAATGGCGGTATAATCGCTTACGCTGTCAAAGCGTTTTTGGAGCCTGGTGATGGCTCCCGGGGCTAGTGCCCGGTTGTTGATGAAGTCCCGCACCGGCACCTGGTAAAGCTGCCGGGCCGTTTGCAGCATTACTTTTTTCAATTGGGGGATGCCCTTATTTTTCCGCGGGTTTACGGTCACCACGGCTACGCCCAGTTCGCGTTCAAGCCCTTCCACGTTGATGTCGATTCCCTTCTGCCTGGCCAGGTCCATCATGGTCAGGGCCACTACCACGGGCACCTTGAGGTCAATTATCTGTGAGCAAAAGAGCAGGTTGCGTTTAAGATTGCTGGCATCTACCAGCATCAGGATAAGGTCCGGCTGTACCTCCGGATCTTGTTTCAGCAGCACTTTATAAGTGATCCATTCATCGGCCCGCCGCGGGTAAAGACTGTATGTTCCCGGCAGGTCAATAACGTTCGCCATAACACCAGGGCCAAGTAGCGCCTTTCCCATTTTTTTATCGACGGTGACGCCGGGAAAATTACCGACCGTCTGGTTCAGGCCGGTAAGTGCATTGAAAAGCGAACTCTTGCCACTGTTCGGATTGCCTACGAGGGCTATGTTGATACGGTTTTCAGCCAATTTTACTGCCCATTTGTTTCAGGGGCGCACAAAAGTACCTGATTTGGGCAGCTATGGTTTACGAGATGGGTAAATGTTTTGCGGAACGGCTGCCGGCAGCAGCAATTTTAACAGCCCGTTTTGCTGCTTACCCCCCGGTGGTGTCCAGGCATTGTACGCCCTGAACCGGTGGCGTACGAATCAGCTGTTTATGCTATGTATCTTTGCCCAATGCCTTTTAAGAAGACGCTGTCACCGGAGCAGGCCCTCCAAAAAGCCAGGCACTACTGCGCCTACCAGGAGCGGAGCCACAGTGAAGTAAAGGAGAAATTGTATGCACTTGGTTTATTCAGGAACCAGGTGGATACCGCGCTGGCTGCCTTGATTGAAGATAACTACCTGAATGAGGAACGGTTTGCCAGGCAGTTTGCAGGAGGAAAATTTCGGATGAAGCATTGGGGCAGGGTCAAAATCAAATATGCCCTCAAGCAAAAGCAGGTAAGCGAGTATTGTATAAAAAAGGGACTTAGTGAAATCGATGAGTCCGACTACGCCGTGACCCTTGAAAAACTCGCCAGTGAGCGCTGGGAGTCGCTTTCATCTGAGCCCAACCTATTTATCAAACTGCGGAAAACAAAGGATTACTTACTTGAAAAAGGATACGAGCCACAATTAATCAGCGAACAACTCCGAATACTGCAGAACAAATGAGCCAAACGGAGCGTTTTTTGTGTTTACCTCCGTAAAAACAAACTATGTCCTCATTACAAAACAAAACGGCACTGGTAACCGGAGCCGGCAAAGGAATCGGGCGGGCCATTGCCCTTGCCCTGGCGGCTGAAGGGACCAGCATTGGCCTGCTGGCAAGAACTGAAAAGGATCTGCAGGACGTAGCAGCAGAAGCCCGCAAAAAAGGGGTCAGGGCCGTCATCGGAACTGCCGACATCAGCGACATCACCCAGGTGAATAAAGCCGTTTCTCAGATCCTGGCGGAACTGGGACACATCGATATTTTAATCAACAACGCCGGGATTGGCTCTTTCGGAAAGTTCCTGGACCTGGATCCCGCCGAATGGGAAAAAATAATACGGGTCAACCTCCTTGGCACCTACTACGTGACGCGCGCGGTACTACCGGGGATGATTGACCGTAAAGCCGGGGACATCATCAATATTTCTTCCACGGCGGGCCAAAAAGGATCGGCGCAGACCAGTGCCTACAGCGCTTCCAAATTCGGGATCATGGGCATGACGGAATCACTGATGCAGGAGGTCCGTAAACACAATATCCGGGTTTCTGCCATGGCACCGAGCACAGTGGCTACCGACCTCGCAATCGGCCTGCAGCTTACCGATGGCAACCCGGACAAAGTGATGCAGCCGGAAGATATCGCTGAGCTTATTGTTGCGCAGCTGCAACTCAACCCGCGGATTTTTATCAAGGAATTCAGTGTCTGGTCAACCAATCCCTGATCATGTACGCCAGCAGCATACGGTCCGGGCTAACAGCAGAATTCTGGGCAAGCTTCGGGCGCTATATGGCACCCGTTCCGCCGGCCGGCGCCCAGCCGGTGAATTGGGTCAACTACAAAACCGGTATAAAAGATATCCGGTTCCTGCTGCGTGCCGATACGCACCATGCCCGGATTGCGGTTTGTTTTCTGCACAGCGATACCGAAAAACAGCACCGGTTTTTTAGCTTTTTTAAACAGTTTGAAACAGCATTTGCTGAGACTACGGGAGAGCAGTGGGATTGGGAGGTGAATGTACCGGGTGAACGGCAGGCAACGGTAAGCTGCGTATCCCGTACGTTAATACCGGTAAACATCCTGGCACGATCGGACTGGCCTGCCATCATTTCTTTTTTCAAACCACGACTGATTGCACTCGACGCTTTCTGGGAAGAGATTAAGCCGGCATTTGAACTGTTATAAACTTGTTAGCGCTGCGTACCCTTCTGAGCGGGCAAAGGATTGGGCCGGGGGCCGATGTCCGCCGCGCAGCCTATCTTTATAGTTCATACTAACAGCATGTCCACGCTTCACCTATCGCTCGTACAGGCCGATCTCCGCTGGCAGGACAAGCCTGCAAACCTCTCCATGCTGGAAGACCAAATCAGGCCGCTGGCGGGTAAGACTGAACTGGTGATCCTGCCCGAGATGTTCAACACCGGCTTTTGCCTGGAGCCGGATTTACTGGCAGAAGAAATGGATGGTCCGACGGTTGGCTGGATGACAAAGCTGGCCGCCGACTGCCGCATTATCCTCACCGGCAGCCTTATCATCCGTGAAGACGGTCATTACTTCAACAGGCTGATCTGGATGCTGCCGAACGGACAGTACGGGTGGTATGATAAACGGCATCGATTTGCTTTTGCAGGGGAAGATCGCCAGTTTACAGCCGGCACCAAAAGGCTTATAGCCGCCGTAAAAGGCTGGCGTGTCAATCTGCAGGTATGTTATGATTTACGTTTTCCGGTCTGGGCCAGGCAGACCCTGCAGAACGAGGAACCGGAATTCGATTTGCTGATTTATGTCGCCAACTGGCCGGAGCGGCGAAGCCACGCCTGGGAAACGCTGCTGCAGGCGAGGGCCATCGAAAACCAGTGCTATGTTGCCGGCGTAAACCGTGTAGGTAACGATGGGAACGGCATTTACCATAAGGGGGATAGCATGGTGATCGATCCGCTGGGCA
>JBBROE010000015.1:0-49709 GCA_038229695.1 Chitinophagales bacterium
CACAATACCCATATAAGTTAACCAGTTCATCATTGTATAATTTAAGCAACCTCCTGTTCCAGCGGCTGGTGGGAGAGGTATTCTTCCACCATCGGGTAGGCTATTGCAAACCAGCTGCTGTATTTGGCCGGGTGGGATGCCAGGGAATCGCTGATTTCCGTGCCGGTTTTGAAACAGTAGTCATTCACCTCGTCTTTAGCCGGGCATACCGGCCCGTCATAGATACCTGCAAATACGTGATCGAACTCATATTCTGTCAGGCCATTATCATAATCGGAGCGGTAGGTAAATTCAAATAATTTAGTGAGCCTGGTGGTAAAGCCCATTTCTTCCTGCAGGCGGTTGGTAGCAGCTTCCAGCGTGTCTTCACCCGGGCGGGGGTGGCTGCAGCAGGCATTGGTCCACAGCCCGGCGCTGTGGTATTTCCGGAGCGCGCGTTGCTGCAGGAGCATTTCGCCGCGGCTGTTGAAAATGAACACACTGAAAGCGCGGTGCAGCAGCGCCTTACGGTGCACCTCCATTTTTTCCATGGTACCTACGGCCTCATCCTGTTCATTAACCAGTATTATGTCTTGTACGTCCAAAAGTTTATTTTATGCAAATGTACAAAAGGTGCCAGTTTTGGGGGCTACTATCTCGTCGTTTCAGATAAGATTTAGCTGATTTTTCACGCCTGCCCTCACGATGATGAGGAGTTTGCTGTAATTGGGAATGCGAATGCGCTCTTGCATGATACGGGCGGGTTTAACGCGCCGGATTTTCTTAAAAAGGGAGAGGTAGTACTTATAGGCGACATATACCCCGAAGCGCGCCTTAATGGGAAGGTGGAGAATGCCGGTAAAAGCGTCGTTGAAGTCGGCCTGGATTTCCGCCTCTATTTTCTGTTTTTCTTCGTCGGTGAAGTTGTTGAAGTCACAGCCGGGAAAATAAACGCGCTGCAGACCGTCGAAATCCGCTTTCAGGTCACGCAGAAAATTTACTTTCTGGAAGGCGGCGCCGAGGGCGCGGGCCGGGGATCGAAGTTGTTCATACCGCTCGCGGTTCCCTTCACAAAAGATATACAGGCACATCAGCCCGACCACTTCTGCAGAGCCATATATGTATTCGCGGTAGCCTTCGTGGTTGTATTGCTGTTTGCTGAGATCCATTTCCATACTCCTGAAAAAAGCCTCTATCAGGGTGTCTTCGATGCCATATTCGTTGACAGTTTTCTGGAAGCTGTTCAGGATGGGATTGAGGCTGAGGCCGCGGCTGATAGCCGCATAGGTCTCGGTTTTAAACTGGGCCAGGAGGGTTGCTTTATCGAAGTCATGAAAACTGTCTACGATCTCATCAGCGAAACGCACAAAGCCGTAGATGTTGAAGATGGGCTGGCGCAGATCTTTATGCAGCAGTTTGATGGCCGAGCAGAAGGAAGTGCTGTACGCTTCGGTTGTATCACGGCTGCAGCGTTCGCTGAGCGTGTGAAACAGGTGTATCATAACATTCAATTTAGTCTTGGGCAGTTAATCATCTAAAATAGAAATTTTATCAGAATGGTTACTTTCTGTATTGAAAATTTCCTTTACCATCGTATCACCGTTAAACAAACCTTACCGGCAATATTTAATAACCGTTTCGGCGACAATTTCGCCGCTGATCAGGGAAGGCGGCACACCCGGGCCGGGCACAGTCAACTGCCCGGTGTAGAACAGGTTTTTCACCTTTTTACTCCTGCAGGAAGGCTTCAGTATGGCCGTCTGCATGAGGGTATTCGCCAGGCCATATGCATTTCCCTTGAATGCATTGTAATCGCTTATAAAATCTGACACCGCATACGAACGGTAATATACGATATGGTCCTTAATGTTCGTGCCAAGCCGTTGTTCTACGCGACTGAGGATAGCCTCAAAATACTGGTCGCGCAACGCATCCGTATCGCCCTCCAGGCCAGCTGCCACGGGGACCAGCAGGAACAGGTTTTCATGGTTGTCCGGCGCCGTACCCGGATCGGTGACGGAGGTGGAACTCAAATAAAACATGGGTGCGGAGGGCCATTGTGGTGACCGGTAGATTTCATCGGCATGGACATCGAACGGCGTATCAAAAAACAGGGAATGATGAAGCAACCCAGGAATTTTTTTATTTACCCCAACATAGTATAACAGGCAGGATGGTGCCATTGTTCGTTTTTCCCAGTACGCGGCGCTGTACGACCGGCTTTCCGGGGGCAGCCAATCTGTTTCGGCAT
This sequence comes from Chitinophagales bacterium, assembly GCA_038229695.1. Taxonomy (GTDB): domain Bacteria; phylum Bacteroidota; class Bacteroidia; order Chitinophagales; family Chitinophagaceae; genus JACMLD01. Next base: position 2,231 of record JBBROE010000015.1, read on the forward strand.
GATGGTAATCGACGCCGGCAATCACTGCGTCGGCCTGCCATTCCTTTTTATCAGTGACAACGCCACGGGCCACCTGTTTTTCCAGGGTAATGCGCTCAACAGTTTCATTAAAATGAAAACGCACCCCAAGGCGGAGCGCTAATTTTTCGATAGCGGACACGATGCTGTACATACCGCCCGACGGGTACCAGGTACCGCCGACCATATCCGCATAATTCATCAGGCTGTACAGGGCCGGCATATCAGCCGGCAGCGCCCCGAGAAAGAGCACGGGAAACTCCAGGAGTTTCCGGAGGCGGGGGTGGGTGAAATATTTGTGGATGTGTTTACTGAGCGGGGTGAAGACATCGAGTTTGAAAAGGCCGGCGAGAAAGTCGCGGTCCAGGAATTCCAGGAGCGACTGCCCGGGTTTGAAGACGAGGTTTTGCATGCCCGCCTTGTATTTGAAGGCCGCTTCCGCGAGAAATTTTTCAAGTTTTGCTGAGGAGCCCGGTTCCAGCGATTCGAAGAGCTGCAACAGGGCAGGGTATGAAGCGGGAATGTCAGTAGCGCCGTCCTCCCAATATACGCGGTAAGAAGGGTCAAGGCGTTGAAGGGAATAAAAATCCTGTGTGGCTGCCCCGAACTGGGCGAAGAAGCGGTCAAAAACGTCGGGCATCCAGTACCAGCTGGGTCCCATGTCGAAAGTAAATCCTGCGGCGGTCAGCTTCCGGGCCCTTCCTCCGGGAGTGGCGTGCTTTTCAATAACATCTACCTCCCAGCCTGCCCGGGCCATAAAACAGGCCGCGGATAATCCGGCGAAGCCACTGCCTGCAACAATTACTTTTTTTGCCAAAATAGTTAGTGGAACAAGAATTTAATAGCGCTGCACCTGGGCCTTGAGGAGCTTGCGGGCAAAGTGAATCCGGCTTTTGATGGTACCCAGGGGCTCGCCCAGCATCTGTGCGATCTCATGGTATTTATAGCCGTCAAAATACAGGAGAAACGGGTTTCTGAAGATATCGGGCAGCTGGTGAACAGCCTGTTGGATTTCTTTCAGCTTGAGGACACTTTCCGCAGAATTGCCAGCGGTGACCTGGGCCTGGTTCAGGAGAAAATCGTTGGGCGTATTGTCGAATATGGTATTCTGCTTGGCTTTGCGGCGATAGTTATTGATAAAGATATTCCGCATGATGGTGTACAGCCATGCTTTTATGTTGGTACCTACATTGTACTTGTCTTTGTTGGCCAGGGCGCGGTAGAGTGTTTCCTGGTAGAGGTCCTGGGCGGCTTCCGAATCGCGGGTGAGGGTGATGGCGAAGGGTTTCAAGAACTCCGAGTTGCTGACGAGCATCTGGCTGAAATCTATTGTTGCCATAAAAATTGTGTTTAAGTATTGTGAGGACAAAATTAAACACAAATTCAGAAACAAAACAAATTTATATCAGAAAGAATCTGTTAATAATCGATTTTTAATGTCCGATGTGCATTTAAAGATGATGCTGAATGGTAACAAACCACATACCGTAGTAGGCTGACTGACAACCGGGCATAAAAAAGCCTGCCATTCGGCAGGCATGGATTCCAATAAGAATTTTTAAATAATTGATATATAATCGATTACCTCTTGTAAAGAAGTTTTAAGCTGCACGTTGGAGGGCATCGGCTTTTTATACGCGGTAGCCAGTTGACCAGAGATAACGAGGGTAAAACTTTCAAGGCGGGTCTGTACCTGGGTGATAAATTTCTCAAAGTTGAAGTTCCCCGCGGCTGAGGTCAGGTGGGTATAGACATAATCGGGTTTTTTGAGTTTGCAGACGTATTCGATATCTGCGGAGGGCACGTCAGCGCCCAGGTATAGGGTCCGGATACCCCTTGATTTCAGCAGGTAGCAGATATACAAGAGACCCAGTTCGTGGTGTTCGCCTTCCGGCAGGAAGAGCAGGACCAGCTTATTGGTCTTGATGTGGGTGAATACGGTCTCGATGCCGGCGATGAGTTTCTGCCGGATCATATTGGTGACAAGGTGTTCCTGGGCAGGATTAATGTGGTTGGCGAGCCATAGGATACCGATTCTTTCGAGGAAAGGAAATATGACCTGGGTGATGGCTTTATCAAATCCTCTCCCCCCGATATAGGTATCGAGGACGTGTTCGAATTTATCGATGTCCATATCGATCATCGACTGTATCATTTCGTTGACGATACGTTCCTGCTGGGCCTGGGAGTTGGACAGGGAAATGATCTTCTCATGGATTTCCACGGGAGACATCTTATTGATGTGCGAGATCTTGTAGCCGTACTTATTGAGCAGGGAGATATTGAGGATTTTTTTAAGTTCCTCATTGCTGTAATAGCGTATGTTGGTCTGCGTGCGCTGCGGTTTGATAAAAGCATAGCGCTGTTCCCAGATACGTATGGTATGTGCCTTGATGCCCGATAAGTTTTCGAGGTCTTTTATGGTAAAAGCATTCATACCCAAAAAAACGCGCGGGACGGAAAAATGTTTAAAGATTTGACGAAATTGTCAAACAATATGGGAAAGTGGATGCCAGCCCCCCAGTATTCCCGGCTGGCCGGTCAAAAGCGGTGAATATTTCACAGGCTCCAGTAATTCCTGCTCTTGATTTGCCCCCGATAAATTCCTTTCAGGTCAAAAATAGTAGCGCCGGGAATAGTATGACTGGCAAAATAGTCATCGTCCAACAATCGGTATGCATCGTGGGGTACGGTTATGATGATGGCACTGTAATCAGTGCCAATCTCTTCAGAAAGGGTCAGTTCGTACTCCTGGAAGACAGCCCCCGGGTTAGCGATGGGGTCTTCCAAGTCCAGCAGAATATTAAAATCCAGCAATTCTTTAACCGTATCAATTATTTTCGAATTCCTGATATCGGCTACATTTTCCTTGAAAGTTAGGCCCTTGATAAGCACTTTAGGGGTAGAACTAATATTCAACAAAGATTTTATCACTTGCCGTGCAACGTAGAAACCCATCTCGTTGTTGATCGACCGGCACCCGGAAATAATTTTTGATTCATACCCGAATGACGCTGCCTTGTGAGTAAGGTAATAAGGATCCACCCCAATGCAATGCCCGCCGACTAACCCCGGGGTAAATGGCAGGAAATTCCATTTTGTCGATGCCGTTTCTATCACATCAAAGGTGTTAACGCCCATGAGTGCAAATATCTGCGACAACTCATTCATCAAGGCCACATTTAAATCTCTTTGGATATTCTCCGTAATTTTTGCAGCTTCCGCCACCCTGATGGATGGCGCTGTATAGACGGTGTCGGCCACCAGCCTGTACACGTCATAGATCTCCTGCTCCGAGGTTTCATCCATTCCCGCGATCACTTTTACCGTGGTCTTTAAAGTATTGATCGGGTCACCCGGGTTTATCCGTTCCGGCGAATATCCCAGTTTGAAATCCTGGCCGGGCAATAAGCATGATGCTGCAGCAAGTATGGGAAGACAATCTTCTTCCGTGCACCCTGGGTAGGTCGTAGATTCAAAAACAACATAGTCTCCCTGTTTCAACACTTTACCCACCGTCCGGGCCGCATCAATCAGGGGGCGCAGGTCTGGCACATTGTATTTATCTACAGGGGTCGGCACGATGATTATAAAGAACTGTGCTTTTGCCAACATGCTGGCATCAGCGGTAAAGACAATATCGGCGTTGATAAATTCTTCCCTTCGGGATTCCTTTCCCGGATCCGTACTCTTCTGCAAAGATTCAATCCGGGCTGTATCAATATCATACCCTATTACCGAAACCTTTTTTGCGAAAGCCAGGGCCAGTTTTAAACCAACATACCCAAGGCCTATTACAGCCAGTTTATTTTCGCCGTCAACTAGTTTCTGGTACATACTACAGTAAATGATTAATTACAGGCAACGATATCAACCTGGCTACCGGCCTTTTCACTACAACTCCAACAACCTGTTTTGTAATGCTCCTTCGTCCAGCAGCCGATTCACCACCGGCATGAGCTTGCTACTAGATCGAAGGGTATCCAAATGCCGATCGTGGTGCATATCTGTGCCGATGTAATCAATATATTTTTTCTGCAGGAGATAGGCAGCTAGTTCCTGCGCAACTTTTCCATAGTAGCCCGCCACTGAAAGCAGGTTTAACTGGAAAAGGCAGCCCATCGATTTCAATTCATCAAAAACCACCCGGTGGGCATTGAAGTAACCATATCTTTCCGGATGAGCGATAATGGGCTCATACCCGGATATTTGTATTTTAAACAAGAGGCTTTTGAGATCCAACGGGGGCGCTACAAAAGAAAATTCCACCAATACGCGTTTGCCCGTGATGCAAAGAAGCGGCTGGCCGGCTGACAATAATTCTTCAAAATAATCATCAAGAAAATATTCTGCGGCTGCCCTTATATTTTGATGTTCCGGGGATGCCTGCAACTGTCCCAGGGACATGCCGATCGTTTCTGGTGTATTTTTGTATAAATCCCACATAATATGCGGTGTTACGACAAATTTTGTATACCCGAGATCTTCCAACCCGGTTTTAAGCCCCGCGGAAGTAAGGATATCCGGTGAGCCATCATCGATACCGGGCAGCAGATGTGAATGCATGTCTGCCATGACATGACTAAAATCAGGCTGTTGCCTGAGATATTTTCTTTTGAAAATTGAAAACATGACTTTAAAACAACGAAGAAATCTACTTGTTCAGGTATTGCGGAATCTTACGCAGCGGCTTCAGGTAAATGGTGAGGAAATGGGGCTTTTTGTCAATCAACTTCCAGGCTTTGGCATCCTCGCGATTAGCACGAAACCTGCTCCTGATAGAATTGTTGCTGACTCCACCAGCCCGCATCTTTACGAGTGTTTGAGAAAGATAATGTGCAGACAACCGGTTTTTATATAAAATGCGCAGCATCATTTCATAATCAGACGAACTTTTGAGCGAAGTATTAAAAAGGCCAACTTGCTGGTACACTTCCCTTTTTACGAAAAATGCCGGATGTGGCGGCATCCACCCATATAAAAAATCCCGGTGTGTGAAATTACCGGCCTTCCAGGTGCGAATCACTTTGCCGGTGTCGTACCTATCGACGTATTGCAGGTCGCCGTAAACACAACTGGTTTTCCTGGAGTTGAACGCATCAGCCACAAATGACAAAACCCCGGGTCCCGTATAAAAGTCATCACTGTGTAGAAAGCCAATTATGTCGCCGCTGGCCAGTTCTATTCCCTTATTCATTGCGTGGTACAAACCGCCGTCCTTCTCGGAAATAATTCTTGCCACATGGGCAAAATCACGGGCAATTGATACAGTATTATCCCGGGATTTTCCGTCGATGACGATATGTTCGATATCCGGAAAATCCTGGCCGGCCACAGACTCCAGGGTTTTCCGTATCGTGGCCTCACTATTATAGCAAACGGTGATAATGGAGATCCGCATAAGAGGTAAATCTACGCCTTTATACAGGCAATGACCAATGCAGCCAAAGACATCAGCACTGCCACTGTAACAAGGATGAGCTGTGGTAGAGGAAGCGAAGTCCGGAGCGCGCGATCATCAACCTGCACTATCGGCCCGCTGCTGGCAATAATGGCCGGAAGCGCTATGGCAACAGCGACCTGGTCAGTATGAGCTATCGATAAGGTAAACCCCGGATAAAGCGGTCTGCCTTCCCCGGTATGTATAATTTCTATGGCGCCGAGGCCATTGGTAAACCCCGTGAGCCCTGCTTTTATGAGTGCTTCTTTGGCCGCGAATAATCCGGCAAAGGAAACCAGGGGCTGGTTCTGTAGGATGCAATGGGCTATCTCGCGATCAGAGAAATTACGCTGGTAAAAATGATCTTCCCGAAAATCTGAAACGACCGGCAGGGCATCCACCGATTCTATATCGATTCCAACAGCAGGCTGACGGCTGGCTGGATCAAAAGTGTTTTGCAGCGCAGGGGCGCTCCGCAATCCCGGATCAGTACTGACCGCGCTGTTTTCCCCGAACAGCGATAAGCGGCTGAGCAGTTGCCCGAATGTTTCGATGTTTGTATAATCCGCAATGGGCATTCCTTCCTGCGCCAGCATGGCATACATGCGATGAATCAAGATCGAACTTTCGACGGCTGTTCTTCCGATGGGCGTGAGCGCGGTAATATTTTCCGCTGGGATCTTTAGAAAACGGGCGGTGATGTGTTTTATCTTTTCTTCCATATTGCTAAAAGCCGTTGAAACATCGTTGACAAATATATCCTTCCGCACCGCTTGGCTGTATACACTTTACAAACCCGATTGAATTTTGCTCCTGGTTCAGCGGTGCAAGGCAATTGCTGCAGGTAATCTTTGACGCTTTATACGCCGGCCCGGGCAGATAGGATTCCAATCGACGGACCAGTTCACCCAGGAAACGACTTACCAGCTTTCCTTCCGTAACACGGTGATCAAAGGCCAGGCTCACCATGCAGGTTTCGAGTACCTGGTCTGGTGCCGAGATACCCAGGATTGCGCTGTTCCTGTAATTTATCAACGGGTTAAAAAGCGTTACTGACTCGGCAGTCAGGTCCGTGATGGTAAAAGTGACTTCTGAAATGTCGGTGACAGCGAGTTTGTCTTCAAGATACAATTCGGAAAGTGCTACAATCGCTGATTCTGTTTCCTGTAGTGACTGCTCAGCCGCCCCCTGCACTTTCAACACTTTCAGTCCTTTACCGCTATCGATGGCAAAACCCGGGTTGACGTGCCGGTACATAAACACCTGACCGTCGTGGTAATAGGCGTTGAGCAATGGATACTTCACCAGCAACCGTGAAACCTCGTAAATAATTAAAGGCAGCATACTGTTCTTCAATATCCTGAGAGACGGGTTGAGAGCGACCTGCAGTCCGGAAGTTTTAAAAGAGGTGTGCAGGGTGCTCACCAGGCCGCCTTCCTGCACGCCCCCCAGGTATTCGATTTCTTTTCGCTTTGAAGCGGATAATTTTTGCACGCTTACCTTTTCAGGATCGGCTTCTGCCGGTACAAGGGGCGATAATGCCGGGATCCCGGGCGCCTTTTTTAGGGTAGTTACGGGCACCGGCTGCGACAACGATTCAACATCACTTTTGCTGACAAAGTCCCGGGACCGGAACAGCGATTTTTCCAATCCTGCCGATACCAGCAGTCTTTCAGCAGCTTTAGAGAATAGCGTTTCCCCCTGCAATTCTATTTCTGGTAGCGGGCTGTTTCTGCCAGGCCGGGGGGTAGGGCCTGGCTGCGAAGGATGCGTGTTTATCTGGTCAACGGCGGAGACAATCCTGGCCACCGTTTCGTTGACCGCATAGTCCTTTCCCACCTCTGCGAAATATTCAATATACCCGGATACTTCTGCGACTACTTCATACACCGTTTTGGACGTTTCAAAGACCAGCACAATATCCCCGGCCTCCACCTGCTGAGCGTTGGGGAAGTTCAGCTGTACAACGGTCAGCGTGGTATCATTCACGGCCAGTAGCGGCACTTTTATTTCCTGTAAAACGGGCACTATGAAAATTTTAGCAAAATTTCGTTCAGAATTCTCTCTTTATTTGGGATCACAATATTCTCCAATGACTTCACGGAAGGAACTGGCACCGGGTACGCTCCAATACGCTTCGCATTGATACTACAGGTAGTGCTTTCCATAACGGCGGTGATGATCTCGCTGCCGAGCCCGGCGAATGAAGTACCTTCTTCGGCCACCAACAATCTCCCTGAGGCTTCGGCGGCATTGCGGATAAGTTCCAACGGCAATGCTGAAATGAGGGAAGGAATAAACAATTCCGGTTTCAGATCAGATTCCATAAAAATATCATTCAGCAAACCAGCCATAATATCGGCCATGCCCCCGTAGGCAACTATGGTAAGCGTAGGCGCTGAGTTTACGGGCCGCAGGCGAACCACCGGATACCTGTCCCCGTTACGTTCAGCAATAAAATTTGTCAACTGGTGCTGAAATATTTTCTTGCCATAGTCCGATTTATTTTCAATTACGATAACAGGGTGTTGTTCGGCTAACACCGATTCGTATATTAGCCCCGGATCAATAAAAGTATTGATGGCAACTGTTTTCACGTTGTCAATCCCCACCAGGAACTTATCCAGGGTCTGGGAATGGGTAGGCCCGTATCCTCGCCTTGCGCCCATCGGCGTCCTGATAACCACGGGGCAATTCACCTGTTTATTGAACATGTGATGAAATTTGGAAGCATGATTTACAATCTGGTCAAAGGCCAGCGTCATAAAATCTCCAAACATGATCTCAAGAAAGGGTTTATACCCATTGAGCGCAAGCCCGTTTGACATACCGGTTATCGCGGCTTCGGAAATCGGCGTGGTGAATACCTGTTTTGGTTTAAGGGCTGATAAATCGCGGGTAACTTTAAAGGCTCCCCCATAGGGCGAATGAATGTCTTCCCCCAGGAAAATCAGGTTGTCGAGCGCTTGTAATTTCGTTCTGAAAAAAGTATTGATGAGTTCGGCCTGCCGTTTATTTACAGGCAAAACAGGCTGCCAGGAGTTATCGGCCGGAACGGTTGTGCTGCTGTAATACTGGTCGATTTCCATTTCCTCCTCTGCCAGGATATCAATAACCATCGAATCAATCTCCTGGCTTATCGCATCCTGGTATAAGTCGTAGTAAGCTGGAGTAGTCTGTTGAAAAATCTCCAGGAAATCCCGGTCGCGGAATCCTTTCACTTCCGCCGGATCCCGGTCGTCATCCCCCTTGCTGTGTGCATTCAACCGGTAAGTATCTACGAGAAAGAAAAGGGGACGGCTGTTTTCCCTGACGTAGTCAATTGCCTCTTTTGCGCCTGCAATTAATTGGTCCGGGTTCCAGGTATCGCCCTTCGAGGTTTTTATGCCGAACGCAGCCGCCCGACTGGTAATATCGCCTGCAAGATTGATATCCTGTGGTGTGGACTGTGCGAAAAAATTATTCTCACAAACGATCAGCAGCGGAATTTCCCATTTGGAGATGATGTTCATCGTCTCATACAACACCCCTTCACCCAAGGTGCCATCCCCTATAAAGACTATACCGATTGCAGCGTTTCCTTTTAACTTATTGGCCAGTGCGTAGCCCGCCGCAACGGGAACTATTCCCCCCTGTATGCCGTTGGAATAAAAATTTCCTTTACATAAATGCTGGCTGCTGCCGATGCCGCCACTGGTGCCGCTGGCTTTCCCAAGTAATTCTGCGAGCAGACCCCTGGCATCCCCGGTGAAGGCGATATAATGACCATGACACCGGTGATTGGAAAAAATAAAATCCTGTTTTTTGAGCTGGCCGGCAAATGCAATGGCCGAAAACTCCTGCCCGACACAGGTATGAACGGTGCCGTTCAGTTTTCCTTGTGAAAAAAGTTCCAGGAATTTCTCTTCGACCTTTCTTATCCGAAGAGCGTCTTTGATATGCCGGTGCGATAAACTGGTCTTCTCTGTTAACATATTATCTCCCTCAGTAAATTCTTGTTTCTATCACAGGGATAGCGGGGTTTCCTTTATAAATCATATAAGGTTTAAGATTTTTTTCCGCCACTGAGTTCATCCCCAGGATGCTGTGTGACCCGGCGACCACACCCCCAAACACGATTGCCCGTGCACCAATCCAGACCCCGTCCTCCAGCGAAACGGGCAGGGAAATAAAGTCAAATTTCTCCCTGGTATGGTCATGGCTGCCCGTCAACAATAATGCACCTTGCGAAATGGTTACATTATTGCCGATAGTAACATCTGAAAGGTTATCAATCCATACCTCCTCCCCTATCCAGCTGTAATTGCCCACGGAAAGTTTCCAGGGATATTTGATGTTCACTACTTGTTTAACAACTACGCCTTCGCCAATTTTTGCCCCGAAGAGCCGCAGCAGGAAAACTTTCACCCCTGACACCGGGTTTAACGGATTTTTGAAAAAAAAGATATTGCACAGGTACCAGAGAAACTGTTTCGGCCGGGAGGCGCCGATCTGAATCGTCGTTCTGTACAACGCATTATTTACGGTTTTTGTACTCATGCAAACAACTTCATGTATTGTCTATGGAATTCAGCGTCTGACAAATAATCCCTCGCGTAATTCCAGGCATTTGATGCCCAGGCGTCAAAACTATGCTGATTCCATGAACCGGCGGTTTGGATGGCCTGCCCGTAGCTCGCTGGTCGATCGAGGGGTAGGTCCCACCCCGCCGATTTTGATTCCAGGTGCAGCCATGGCGTCTGGTCGCTGATGAGCACCGGCCGGCCCGCTAAAAAAGATTCAAAAATTGAATGGCCGAAGTTTTCGCCTTTGGTAGGCAAAATAAACAAGTGATTGTCGGCGAGGTGGCTGCGTAGTTGCGTATTGGGTATGGCCCCAAGGTAGCGGACCGTCACATTTGGCGGCAACTTCGTGATTTGTTCCTGGCATTTGTCCCAATAAGGCTGGTCCTCTACCGGGCCGATTACCGTAAAGGTGATGTCCTGGTCGGCTTTTGCCAGGAATTCCAAAATGAACAACAGGTTTTTGATTGGATGAATCCGGGAGATATAAATGCACCGCAGGAGACCCGACTTTTTCTCGACCGTGCTGAAAGGCGGCTGATAAGTCTCGGGCAGGTCATCTGCCAGCCGTACGGTTGCCGTTGGAAAATATTTTAAAATCGCTGCCCGCTCCCGTTCGCTGGTTGCCTGGAAGGTGATCATCCGATGAACCCGGGCGACCCGGAAGGCAAAAATAAACGGCATTTTTTTGTACCGCTTTATCGACAGCGCGCTTTCATATAATGCTCCTCTCGGGCACAGGATTATCTTGGCCTTCAGGTTACCGGTTAACTTCAGCCACAGCGGGCAGACCACAAACCAGGGGGAAAAAAGGTGGTTGAGGTAAATAAAATCGGGGTCAACGGATGTAACCGCTGCCAGAATTTGTCGGCGGCTGATATGCCGGGCACGGGCATAATAAACCGATAATTGCCCGTCCGCGGAGGTTGTCCATTGGTCCGGTATTATCCCCGGGTAAGGTGAAGCATCGCCGAGATCGGTATCAGCAGTGAATACGAACAGGGTGTACCGGTCCTGCATCAGGTGAATGAAGTTGATGATGGACGCGATCGGGCCACCGGCTTTATACCCGGGTGTAAACCAATCGATGAAAATGAGAATTTTTTTTCGGGGGTTCAATTGGCATGTTTAAACACCAGGGCATTCGCACAGTCACCTGCAGACACACGCGATAGGTGAACTGATGTTGCAGCAGCTCCGTTAGCTGCATAGATCCGGGAAATGGCCTCCCGGTCCCCGCTGATCATTTCCGGAATAAAAGTCTGCGGGTTAGCCTTGCTGTTATAATGATCCGGAATCGTTCGAATATCATCGCAAAGTTGTTTTTCATTAATGAAACACTGCGCGGTAAGGCCTACCACAGCCATGGGAAATTCAGCGCCCGGTTGTACTACCACCGGGTCAGCAGAATTGTAAAAGTGAATATTCCAGAGTAACATTTTCAGGAGTGGATTGTCGCCCTTTACCTGCACCCCACCCTGGACATACATGTTCAACAGGGTAATTTTCCCTTCGAATTTATCCACGGCGATGGTCACATTCCTGTCGGGATGTTCCGGGGCAATCATCGCCCCATCTATTGTGATCTGGCCTGATCCTGAAAAATGAAGCGGTTGGGCTGTACTCCCTTCCCACCAGCAATCTTTGACCACGGCGATGGCCTGTTGTTTGGCTTCCAACCCGGCAAACTGGCTGCCGAAACCAAAGAATCGCGCTTTTCCGGTTCCTTTTGCCATCAAAGGTCCGCCGCTGAACGACTTACCGTAAGAAAAAAAAGAACTGGTTTCCTGCAGGTAGAGATTATCCAGATCTACTCCTTTTATGGATTGCCGCGAATTGCTGTACAACTGGTCGACAAAAACCTGTGACCCCGCCTGGTCAGTTCCACGGAACTCTATGCCTGACAGCGTAGGGCTGGCATTGGAAAACTGGTTCAGCATCAAATCCCTGATCATTATTTTGGTGGGCCCGTTAACGATGATCAGTGGACTGTTACCGGGAAAATCTTTAGCCGGCAGGATCACCGACGCATAAATCATCCCGTCCCCCACCAGTTGCAGGTCGGCCCCGGCAGGTATCACCAACGGGTGATGAAGGGTATATTTTCCCAGGGGAAGATAGACGAGCGGGCGCTTCCCCCGCAGCCGCGCCGCCTGGTCGATCAAGGCCTGTAGTTTTACTTCATCAGACCCAGGGGTTGCCGTCATAACCTGGCGGGTAACCGTGGGGGGGGGGAGTTGTTGCGGAATAACTGCCGCTGGCGCTGAAATTACTTTGGCGGATGCCGGGTTGTCCCCAAAAGAAAACATCTGGGTATTGGGCCGGTTGAATTTGACGCGGTTCGTGGTATTGTACACATTTCCTGCAGACAACACTTCATTATTTGCCCCGGCCCATCCTCCATATTCCAGGACCGGTCCTTTGCTGGCGACGTTGTCAAAAAAATTATCGACCAGGAAAATTTTCCCGGTATGATAGGTGATAATACCCGTTTCTTTGGGCGACAAAATGATGTTTCCCTGGAATATTCGTTTAAACGGGTTGGTACTGGCACCCTGGTCGTAGGAAAAGTGGGTGTTATTCCTACTCAAACATTCCCGCACGGAACAATAATAAGTATTGGTATTAATCACATCACTGGAACAATTTTCAAATAATGACCGGTAAACATGGTAATTGCCGGAGTTACATCTAACACCAAAACCGCAATCCATGAATTTGCTGTCCCAAATCCAATAATCAAGCGCGTTATACCCGTTGATTTCGACCCCTGCAAAACAGTGATCGAAAACACAGCGCTGGATGGACAGCTCGGCATCCATGGCATTTAAACCGGTGGCGGCGGTAGTTCCTCCGCTGATCCCGTACCGGCATTTCCCCGTGAAGACATTGTCTGATATTTCAATATTCGTTGGTGCACCGCTTTCTTCACCCGGATTTTTTACCCGGCTTTTCCAATGAATGCCGATAGCCTCGATGTTCGCATGATTACCCGCATCCCAGGTTAGCCGGCCAATCTTAAAATACGAAGACCCATTCGCGAGCAGCATGATTGATGTGTCCTTGCCGCGCCAGCGTATATGTGTAGCCGATGGTGATTCGCCGATGATGGACACGCCAATTTTACCAGTCAGCAGCAATGTTTGTGAAATTACATAGGTCCCGGCCGGCAGGTAGATCACCATGTATCCGCGCTTTGCCGTATTGAAGCCCGTGAGTGGCTGCGATAAACTATCAATGGCTGCCTGGAGGGCGCGGGTATCATCGTGTACCCCGTCTCCTCTCGCACCAAAACGTTCCTTTGCATTCGACCAGCCGGGAAGCGGACCATTGAATTCCAGTTGCGCAGTCAGGCAGGACTGGCAGGCAATCAAAATAAATGAGATGAAGAGCAACCGCACAGGCGCTACGTATTGTTGGTGTTTAATGAATGATATAGTTGGAGGTACTGCTGCGCTACCAGCTCACGGCTGAAGGCGGAAAGGTTCACAAAGCCTTTTTGTATAAGGCTGTCACGAAGCTGTCGGTTTGCCGTTACCGCAGCAATTGCCAACCTGATCGACCTGGCTGAATATGGATCAACCAGGTAGGCGCCATCCCCCGCTACTGATTTCATGGGTTCGATATTACTGGTGATCAAAATCCTGCCTGCGCTTTGCGCCTCGAGTACAGGCATGCCAAAACCTTCAAATAAAGACGGGAATAAAACAATATCGATGTCAGCATACAATTGGTTCAGGGCAGCTTCGGAAAGATTTTGCTGCAGAAAGAAATCAATTCCGGCCTCATTAAGCAGGTTGAGTTGTTCGGCGGAAGGAAAACCCAGGATACAGAGCCGGCACTTTTGTCCTGTAAGCGCTTCGACCGTTCTCTCCAGGTTTTTATTAGCGGTTGTTCCTACAAAGAGTATTGTTGGACACTGTTCATTGAATGGTTTCGGCGCAAATATTATCCGGTCACCTGCCGGGTTGGGTATCACCACCACCTTCTCAGGCCGACAACCGGTGTACCGCACGATGTCTGCTTTTGTAAACGCTGAAATGGTGGTAATGACCCTGGCATGACGCACGGGTAAGTCCAGCAGCAGGAACTTTAATACTGCTTTTCTCAGCCCCTTATAGTTATACAAAAAAACGCAGTCGTGAATCGTCAGTATGGTTTTGGACGCTTGATAAGCCAACACCATGTAATGCACATCGCCGGTGACATGACAGACACCATACTGGCGGAACCGCCGTCCGAATGCGATATTTTTGAACACGGAAAGAAGCCCTGATGTGAAAGAAGGCATATACACAGCCTTTAGCTGGACTTCCCTTTCAAAATAAGGAGCCAGTATAGTAAATACCTTCTCGATACTGAAAAACGATGGATTGGGCTTGCGGTATATCTGGAGAACCTTCATGATGTGGCATCACCACCGTTAAAATACCAAATCGGGTAACTCCTTTTTTGTGGCTAAGATGTTACATGCGTTGCGATCCTTCGCGGTCATCATCCTGACCAGCCGCCTGCCCTGTATTTCGTATAATTTATATCCCAGTTCAATTAACAGCGTTTGTGCCGAACCTGGTAACAGGTGGTTGGCGTTCCTTTCAGCCCAGTCCACAAATTCAAAAACAATATGGGGGGCGTTCTGGCTTTCCAGCAAGTGCCTACCACCGCTAAACACAAAATATTCAAATCCTTCTACATCAACTTTAAGGAGATTGACAGCGGGCAAACATAATTTTTCGACCAGACCATCTAAAGAAATCGTCGAGACTTTTACCGATTCATTGGTGAAAACCGGGGAAAAAGATCCCTTCCCGAATTTCTCCGTTGGGCTGAAAAAATCAAGTTCCTCACCATCTTTATCATTGATGGCAAGATTGACCATCTTAACGTTTATCAGGCCGTTCAGCTTCACGTTCTTTTCAAGGTATTTGAATATCCAGGGCGCCGCCTCTACTGAAACCGAGGTGACATCCGGCCTTGACTTACTGATCGGAACAGTGATCGAGCCAATATTGGCGCCGATATCTATAAAAACGCCGCCGGTGGGCAGTAAGGACAATAAAAGCGCCTGGATTTCCGGTTCATATTCACCATTTACGAAAATCTCAAAACCCACATTCTCAATGATATTGGGCAGCACATAGGTACAATGGTATCGACCTTTCACCTTAATGTCTTTAAGCTGCCTGATGGCGTTTTTAAAAACTATCCGCGCAAGCCGTTGTTTTCCCCTGAATGATGGTAAAGAACGAAAAAGAGAAATTGTAAAAGCACCTTTGTCCAAAATAATTAACCTGTTTTTTACTAAATGAGAAATTAAGCGGCCGGTCCCGGTTCGTATCTGAAATAAAAAGAATTGAAGACTTACACGTACTAAGCTGCGATCGATTCAATTGATCGGGTTCGTCGCAACTTCCCGGCTTTTTTAATCGCAAACCAATCGGGAAGGAATTTCACTAATAACCAGATAAAGAAAGATGATTTTACGATACTGTTCAAAATCTGTAAAGTGTCGGTTTCAGCACTCGATATGGTGAGATAAAATAGTAAAGGAAGCCAGCAAATCAGTAATGGCTTTTTGATGGCATTATTCAGCAGTTTGTAATAGACCCACCTGATGAAAAAGCCGAGAAGCAGCATATAGATAATCCCCCCGGCCGGCCCGAAACTTCCATACGCCTCTCCCAGCGGACCCACATTTGTCGACCAGCCGACCAATCGGTAGCCGGCATAATATTTCATGTTAAAAACGCCGCCGGCTTCAGGCTTATCGGGCCAAATAAACCGGGGTATGAAAGCGGATGCCACCACTTTCAGTAATCGTCCTCCGTCATCGAACGGCTGAACCGCAGGTACTCTTCTCATCACCAGCCCTATATTGAATCCCTGGTTAGTGCGACTGTACAATGGGAATAATGCGTCGCGGCTGAATAGTTCATTCCCCTTCAGCGCATTTTCTAAAAACAGGTTGCTGAAGAGCGTGAATTTATTTCCCTCGTAAGATTGAGTCCATGTCTGTTTCCTGTAGATATTCTTCACGTTTTGGAGGACGATGAAGAAGCCCAGTGTCATCAGCATCAGGGCAACTTTTCGCAGCAGGGAGGAATCTTTTCCCAACCGGAAAAATGAAAAAATTGTAATACCCATATACGCCACAATCGTAAACATGCCTGACTGCAGGGCATTGAGTAAGATAAAAATTCCAAAACAAATCATCACCAGCGCTTTCCATTTAAAGTTCGGGCTGAAATGGATATACAATAAGCCGGCGAAGGACCCGAAAAAGAAAAGCTGGGCGAAATAGGTCACTGCAACAGGCAGGAAATTGGCGACAAAAGAAACAGCAACCCCGATGATCACAATTTGAAGTCCCACTTTTTTCCTGGACGCCAGCAATTCCTTAATTCTGGCAATTTTTTGCTGTAGCAAAACACCTTCATCGGGCTTTTGCTTTTTAAAGAACGGGAAATTGATCGACAGGCAAAAGGCAGCTATAGCAGGCAGTGCATAGGAAAAATAACGGTCTTGATCGACCGGCATATATTTCACCCACAAACGGGACAGGGGATTTTCAGATGAATAATAATGGTAACCGATGATGGGCATAATCACACATGTAAAGGCATACAACACAGCAATCGTTTCCAGCAGTACAATCCCCTTCCCAATTTTTTGCAACATAGCAAGGATTAGCACGACCATCAGCGAAATACCCAGAAAGGTATACCAGTCGCTCACAAACGACAGCACGATAATGACAAAAAGCGATAGTGTATAAATTACCTGCCGCATGATTGGTAATGACTCATTTTACAATATTTATAAAGCCGGATGCTGACACGCTCTCCGCGGTATCCAGGACTGATACCATTTTTTTTACCCGGTTGAGATACAAATGATCTTTCCTAAGAAGGGCCTGTCCGGCGATTTTGACCGCCTCCATACTATCTGTGTTCTCTAATGCAAACCGAACCGTTTCAATCAACTGGCTGTCATTGGAAAAGTATAACAGGTGCTCCCTGTTGCGAAAAACCTGTTCCATTTCCGGACCCGCTGAGCACAGTTCCAGGCCACCCGCGGTAAGAATTTCAAAAAAACGCATATTCACAGCGGGGTAATTGGACTTGTCATTGACATTCAGGCTGAGATATGACTGCTGAACAATTTCTGAGAATTCCTTCCCGTACACCGGTTTGGTGGAAGCAATCCGGCGGATGGGTGCAAAAGTACAGCGATGCCAATAGGGACCGGCTACCCGAAAACGCAAACCAGGGAAATTTTCATAGATGACCCGTAACGCATGCTCCCGTTCGGGCCGCCATGAGCCAATGAAAGAAACATCATATGCATAACTGTGCCTGGCGGCCGCTTTAATAAAGTGTGCATCGGCATCAGCAGCAAATGGCAGCCACCAGGCATTCTTCATACCCATCGCGCGAAAAGCTTTTACCGAGCTTTCGCTGTAGGTAAAAATTCCATCCGTAAGGGGCACACTGAGGTAAACATAGCGGCTGAGGTTGGGCAGTGGATCTGCCCAATACCAGTATAGGCGGGTAGCCAATAAACTCCTGATATAGGCAAAACTGCCTGGCAGGATTTGCGCACCACTAAAGGCGATGAACAAATCCGGTTCAAACGTCTTTACCGCCTCAGTGAGATCTTTGTTGGCCTTCTTCACCCAGGATTCCACGGGAAAAAATTTATGCAGGGTATACCCGTAGCCGAAGGGTCGCGCATATTTTTTTATGGCGAGCGTGGTATCAAATAATTCAACCTCGTATCCTTCCTCCCTGAATGCCTTCAGGTACGACATTTCCAGGCAGTTATTCCCGCTTTCCCCGGCGATAAAGATTTTCCTAACCACTACCTTTTAATGAATTTATAAATTGTGGGCTTCAGTTTCATAAAGAGCTTTCCGGGTACTGAAAACCCGATGGCAGTAGCAAGCAGATAAAACGCCCTTATCCTTGCGCGTTGAGAAAAGGACAACACTGCGTAAGGCTTAAATACAGATGGCTTGGTACCGGCTGCCATGGCGGCTGCCGCGACAAATGCACCATTGCTCCGGTAATCGATTAACCAGTAAGGCAAGGTGAATTGATATATATTTTTCAAAACTGAATAACTAATCCGGTTGACGTCCGAGCCGGCATCCCGGAAACCTTCTACTACGGCCCAAACTACCTGCTTTAGCCCTCCATCAATAGGTTTATACGCCGACCATTTCCTCATCAGCGTATCCCGGTAGGAATTTGCCATTGATCCGTCCAGCCTGATATCTTTCAACACCAGTGGAAGATTGTACATAAAAAAACGTCCCCCGCCAGCAATGATTCGGGCAGCAAAATACATCTGAACAAAGACGCTGCCGTCTGCTTTAGCCGTGTTCACCTGGTTAAACACATCCCGGCGGAGAATAATGCCTGCAACATAACTAAAAGACCGATAGTATTTCAAGGCCACCGCTTCTCCGGCACCGATGACCTCGTTACTGAATGCGCGAACCATAATATCGCCTGATGAACTATCTTCTTTATAGTTGCAGAATCCAATTTCAGGGCGCCCGTTCCTTTCAAGAAAATCAACCAGCCTGGCAATTCCTCCTTCATCATCTAAGGTGTCATCATTACCCAGCAAAAAGCAGTATTCACCAGAGGCCAGTTCCATGCTCTTGCGGAGGTTAGCATCGTAACCTACGTTCTTCGGAAACTTGTGGTAAATCAACGGGAACCGGTAACCCGGGATTAATTTCTCAATCTGCTCCGTGGTATCATCCGTGGAAGCATCATCACTAATCACCACTTCAATATCTCCGTAAGATTGCCTGCTAAGGATGGAAAGGTTTTTCAGTAAAAACTGGATCCGGTTATACTGAGGTATACATAAAGAAATTTTCATGGGTTCGGTTTGTTAATTATCGGAGCATTCCTGAATGCAGATTACAGGAGGCTGCGGCTGCTGAGATAATCAATGACGGGTTGGAAAACCCTTTCAAAATTTAGATCATCAGTAAACGATTTTACTGCGGCGGCTGAGACAGATGCATACTCGTCGATAATTGCTTCGATGGCAGTGCGGATACTATCGCTGCTTACCTTCACCGGGAATGCCCAGGCAAATTTGGTCAAGTATTTGTCAAAATGTTCTGCGGAATTATAGATAACCGGCAGGCCAACGGCCGCGTATTCGTAAAGTTTATTGGAAGCCGTACCCAGCGTAAGGTGCATAACTTCCTTTTTTTCAAATATCCCAATCCCAATGTGGCAACGAGAGGAGAGTTTTGGTACATCCAAATACGGGGTGAATCCTTCAAACTTTAGGTCATCTTCTGCATTCCAGGTCCTGGCGAGCTGTATTAATGTTTCCTTGTATTGGGGGTCACAATATCCCTTTAATACCAATTCTAATTTTCTATTTTTTATGGGGATGGATAACAGTGGAATAATTTTTTCAATCCCATGACTGTCATCTATTCGACCCTGAAATATCAGCGATACGATATGCAGCGCTACTCTTGGTGAATAAAATCGCTTAAAAACACTTATAGCGGGATAATTTGGAACAATGATGGTTTTTCCATGCCAGCCAGCTACCGGAAAATAAACCAATCGCTCTGCGGCGGGAAGTGTAAACAAGCCAACGGTTGGAAATATCCGCTTTTCTGCCTTTAAGGCCATCCAGCCGACGGAAAACAATTTAAGGCGATTTGCTTCAGCAATATCATGATTATGATACCAAATGAATGGCCTGCAGGGAATAAGATGACGGATAAGCCAGTACCCAAAGAGGGCATGCGAGTCATACAACAACACTACTGCTGGCCGTTCGCCAAAACAAGTCTTCCATAACTTAAACGTGAATTGAAAAAAAAAAGAAACTTCCTCCATGCAGGTGATTTTTCCTGATCCCCTGACGATATATAACTACCTGTTGGAAGTTCTTCCACATTTGACGGATAAGTCCAGTTTCCACGAAGGTTGGGCCGGTACAACAAACTTATTTTATTAAACCATGGACTTAAAGCCGTTACCGAGTTCAATGTTGGTGGGAAAGCTTCCGGATGATAATATATTGCCACCACTAAGTTTTTTTTCATAATAAAATTGAAGGGGAAAGCGCGATATAGAAGTTATTATTTTTCGAAAGAAAAATCGTCAAGTGCTGCGCCCGGCGGCAGGCAAAAAAGACTACCCCAGATGCCATCCGGATTGGGATATACCTTACCGAAATCCTTTATTTTGGTGAAAGATAATTTCGCAAAGGTATCAAAGCGATACGCGGAGTACTGGTGTTGCTGTAAAAAGCTACCTACAATTTTATCCTGTTCGGGATTGTGCAGTTCGATAATCATCAGGGGCCTGTACCGATCAATATTTTCCCTAAACCCATTCAATGCCGCACCTTCCGCCCCTTCAATATCCATCTTGATAAAGTTTGGGCCGGGCTTGCCACTTTTTATAAAATCATCCATTGAAATTACCGGTACCCTGATACTGTTTTCCGAGGCCGCACTTTCTTCGATAATAGCCCCTTGTTTATGGTGCTGGCCAAGGTCAAATACCTGTTCGCCAGTGCGATCGGCTACGGCCGCCCTGACATTTTCGTAATTAGTGATGTTATTGAACCCGAAATTTTCATTGATCTCCTCGACGTTATCCGGAAACGGCTCAAAATTGTAAATAGTTGTCCCGCCTGTCAGCCCGGCCATAAGCAGGCCATGAAGGCCATTGTTGGCACCCACGTCGTACACCACATGGCCCGGCCGGATAACATTCACCATTATTTTTTGCATCGCTGGTTCCCAGTTTCCGATTAGCGGGGACCACAGTGAATTTTCAGTTAGCCTTATCCGGTAGCCTTTCAAATACCCCCTTCGGATTTTCTGCACTGAACCCAATGGAAAAAACAAATGCTGCAAGCGCTGTTTAAAGGTCATATTTTTCTCTTAAGCTTAATTTTAGGCAGGGGCGGTAATGCATCTTATCATCCGCAACGGGGCACCGGCATAAAGATGATGCGAAAGCAGGTTTCCTTTCACCAATGAATTCGCGCCAACAATCACCCCATCGCCAATCACCGTTCCGGGCAGTACAATCGATCCGCGGCCGATCCAGACGTTATTGCCAATAGTTACGGGTGCCGACAAATCCTCTTGTCGGGCGTAGGCCACTCCATTGGCCAATTGTCCATGTGTAGTATCCCTGATGCTGCTGTATTCTCCAATCATAACATAATCCCCGATGCTCACCGACTCCCGGCAAGCTATTATGCTGCCGTAAGAAAGGGTAAACCCGTCTCCGATGCTCAGTTTACCCTGTTCCGCGACCTCCAGAATGACACCGGAATAAAAATTAGCGTCCTGGCCGACGGTCACCTTGGTAGTAATCCCATTGAAATGAATCCGGCCCTGCACATGGGCGGGCCAGGCGCGGGTAAAATACCAAAACCTGGCTTTCCGAAACCACTCCAATACCGTTCCTATGAACCTGATGACCACGTAGACCGCCTTCCGACAAATATCAAAAAAGGAATACTTTGGCATGAGAACGTCAGTCGGCGGTTTGGAATCGTTTCCTGCGGATTTCTGGTTGAGAATAGTCACTTTCCATATAAATGCGTTCAATAATCCCTACTGTTTTCATGCTGTCAGCCATGTTCATATTCAGTGACTCTTTCCCTTCAAAATAATTGACCAGGTTGCGGTATACTTTGTCATGATTGCTCATCGAGCCTGTATAACTTCCGTAATGATTCGCCTGACTGGGTGCTGACTCATGGATTACCAGCCCTATATCAAGCTCGCTGTATTCGATACGGTTTAAGTACTCACCACCGATTTTGATGGTTCCTTTCGATCCGAAGAGTACCAGGGACCCCTCCATATTTTTTTTATGGGCATTAACTGTATAGTTAATGGTACCAGTCGCTCCATTTTGAAATTCGAGTACGACCATTCCGGTGTCTTCAAATTCAATGACACCCTTATGCGCATGGTTGGACAATATTCCTTTGATGCTTTTCACGTCACCCATAAACCAATAGAGGATATCTATAAAATGGCTGAATTGTGTAAAAAGGGTGCCCCCGTCCATGTCCATTGTTCCCCGCCAGGAGCCCGCGTAATAATCCGCATCGCGATTCCAGAAGCAATTCAGTTGAACACTATAAATATCACCGAACGCATATTTATCCAATAAATCCTTTGCCGCAATGACGACCGGGTTAAAACGGTTTTGTTTTACCACGAACAATTGTTTCCCATTTCGTGCCGCGACGGCTGCCATAGCTTCGCAATCGGCAAGGTGCAACGCCATCGGCTTCTCACACAACACATGAAATCCAGCATTGAGACAGGCAATCGATTGTTCGGCATGTAACCCATTGGGGGTACAGATCACCATCACATCGGCTGAGCACCCTGCTGCCAGTAAACTCGCTAACGAGTTAAACACCGCAGGCTGTCCTACCGTTAATGCCAGTCTTTCCGCCTTGTCGTGATCGGTATCACAAAGCGCCACCAATTCTCCGGCATTTCTGGCCTCGGCTGCATGCCGCTGCCCAATCCGGCCGCAGCCAATAACAGCAAATCTCGTCAATTCACTGTCAATTTTCCGGTGCGTGTCACATTCATTAGCTCCTCTTCCAGCAGTACATTGATGAGGTCCTTATAATCCATACTGTACTTCCATCCCAGCTCTTTCATAGCCCGCGAAGGGTCTCCGTATATATCGTCAATATCAGTGGGGCGGTAAAGTTCCTGGCTTACCTGGCATCGACCGGCGTCTAGTTTCAGCTGTTCAAAGAGATAGGAAATGATGTCTTTCAGCCGGACAGATTTGCCGGAGCAGAGTATATAATCAGAAGCCTTTTCAGCATGCATCATCGCGTACATCCCATCAACATACCGTGGCGCATAACCGAAATCCCTGCTGATATCAATATTACCCACCAGCAATACGTCACGCTGACCCAGGCTCATTTCTATGCTTTCCCTGATAATTTTTTTCATAAAAAAATTACTGCTCCGCAGGTAAGACTCATGGTTAAAGAGTATCCCGCAGCAGACATAAATCCCATAACTTTCCCGGTAGTGTATACAACTCCAATGCGCGGCTGCTTTCGAAATGGCATACGGGCTTACCGGATGCAGAACACTATTTTCATTGATGGGTAAGTTCAACACCCGCCCGTACATCTCGCTACTGCTGGCCTGGTAAAATTTAATGCGGTCATCTACCAGCTTAATCGCCTCCAATAAATTATAAACGGACATTGTATTGAAACGGAATGTTCCAATCGGTTGTTTGAAAGACATCGAAACAGAACTTTGTGCCGCGAGGTTGTAAATTTCTACGGGCTTATACTGGAACAACAGCTTGATGATTTGGGAAATATCCAGCAAGTCACACTCCTCGATCAGCACCGATGATTTTATCTGGAGGTAGTCCAATCCCCACAGCGCTGTGCTGCCCTGGCTCCGCACCAGGCCAACCACCCGATAACCCTTTTTAAGAAGCAAAGCTGCGAGGTAGGCACCGTCCTGACCCGAAATTCCTGTTATCAACGCAGTTTTTTCCATGTGGTATTCGCAATCCGCTTATCCCGAGAATGTATATCAGTACCTGTATTTCATCAAGAAGGCAGCATTGAAAAAATCCATCGGGCTGAGGGCGAGCTGTCGGTAATATTTGATGGCCAGGGAAAGTCTTTTTTTCAGCAACACAATCTTCATGATCTCTCTCGCCGCGATCTTTCTGTGGTATTTCAGGACAGCTTTTTGTTGATCCTTCGGAAGCGGGCAGTATGACTGTCTGAATGCCTCTCGGTACATCGGTAACTGCATTTCGAGATAGCCGTATGTAACAAGGCCTGCGTTGATTTCCTGCCCCTCGTGCTGTCGCCAGCTAATCAGTCCGCCTTCAATTTTCACTACGGACCATCTAGCGGCCAGCCGGAGATTGATTTCAATGTCTCCCACATAGCGCTTACCACTGAAACCACCGATATTCCTGAATTTCTCGGCATTAAAAATCAGGCCGGAAGGACCAATATCGAAAAGACTATTCGTATAAAAGTTATAGTGATACGCCTCAACCGGGGAAAGCCGGAAAGGATATTTCTGCTCATCGCGGCCTTTAAAAGTAGTTACCCCAACCGCTGCATCCGGAAATGCTTCCATGCTGTTGACAAATACTACCAGGCCATGCGGTGAAATACTATCATCTGAGTCGAGGTATTTTAGATATTTCCCTTTCGCATACGAGGCGGCCCTGTTCCGGTTGGGGTAATCCCCGAGGTTTACCTCATTCTGGTAGACCCTGATGCGCTCGTCTTTCCGCTGGTAGGCATTTGCGATCGACAAAGTCCCATCCACCGAACAGTCGTCAACAATGATCAATTCGAAATCCTGCAGGGTAGACGCCAGCACGCTCTCGATGGCTTCACCGATATATTTTTCACGGTTAAACGCCGTCATCAATACGCTTACGATAGGTTGTTCCATGAATTAGATGCTTCGAAGACGCTGAGTTACGATAGAAGGTATCCACGGGCGATCGAGCCGTGACCCAATCTTCATTTTTTTTAACTCCTTTTCGCGGTAAAATTCTTTATAGCGGCCGAAAAGTTCGAAATATTTTTTTGCTGTATCCCGGAGGTTAAACTCATTTTTTATCTTGTCCCTGGCCGCCATACCCTGGCGTTCAAGTAATACGCGGTCTTGATGAAGCTTGCGGATAGCACCGGCAAAGCCAATGGCGTCACCGGGAACGATGCGGCTGCCGATAGTATCATCGACAATTTCCCTGATGCCACCGGGGAGATCGCTGATCACCGGTACGAGGCCGAGGCTCATCGTTTCCAATAGAGATACGGGTGATCCTTCAAAAAAGGTGGGCAATACAAATACATCCTGCGCCGCGGCAATTTTACAGAGTGTTTCCTGGTCGGCAGGAGCGGCATACCGCGTTTTGCTTCCACTGTGCCAGCGGGCTTTCAACTGATCCAGGTCAGGTCCGCTGCCCAGGCAGGTCCATTCATGAGGAACGCCCCATTCGTTCAGCAGGCGGTCAATCTCCGGCAACAAAAAAATTCCCTTCTTTTCCGTCATCCGTCCAAGGAACAATAATCGCAGTGGAGCGCCGGATGGCCCAGCCACTTTTCCCTGATCGGGAATTTCAACGCCATGAGGACAAAAGAAAATTGAATCCGATCGGCCTGGCAGTAACCGCAGCAATTCCTGGTAAAAAAAATAGCTGTGGGCGATGAACACATCCACCACATGCGGATAGGAAACCGCCAGCCCAAGATTATACGCATCGTGAACCAGTTGGTAAGTGGTCAATTTCGTGTGAAAATGATCGAGCCACTGCATTTCCAGCGCGTCATTCAGGATGAGCGCGCCAGGGCCATCGGGGATCAGCTTGTTCAGCCTGCGGATGACGCTATAAAGGTTGTCCTTTGCCGAAAACTTCAAAAACAACTCCTGGTCTACCGAGAACCGGGTGTTGGATCTTGTATAAGTCCATTCCGCCTGGTCGATATGTACAACGAGTTGTTTGAACCTGGTCCGGCCAGCACAGCAGGTAAGGTTATTATTAAGCGACGAAATCCCCCCGAGTTTATTATCCACGACATAAGTAACTGGGATCATATCAGGTCAGATTTTCCTGCGCACCAAACCACGTTATATATTCTTGCATACCCTGTTCTAAATTTTTAGCCGGGTAAAATCCCAGTCCATTAATTTTACTTACGTCTGCCCGCCAATTCAGCGGGTCGCCCTTGCGAATTTCTCGCGAGAAGTCTATTTTTTTATTATTGCCATAATGTGTTTCAAACAAGTCGGCAATCTCGCGTATCGTAGTTTCGGTACCGCTGGCGCCATTGAATACATTACCGGTGAAGGAAGCCTGCTGCAGGATCCGATCGATCAGCAGCACAAGGTCGCTGATATGGATAAAATCCCTGGACTCTGTCCCTGTACCAAATAACAGAATACTGTCGGCGGCCTGTAGCTTTTTGCAGATATCCCAAATCAGTTGTTTCCGCAGGCCGTTTCCGTATACCGAAAAAGGGCGAACTGCCGCGGTAGCTACGCCATATACGGTGTGGTATTCACTGCAAACGTTCTCCGCCATCAGCTTGTTCCAGCCATAAGGAGAAAGTGGATGTTTAAGATCCTGTTCGCTGATGGGAAGGCGTTCGGGATTGCCGTAAACTGCCGCACTGGAAATGTGCAGGTACCTGCAGCTTTTATTCAACCTCCTGATGGTATCCAGGGCTCGCATGGTATCCAGTGTATTGGACTCGAAATCAGAAAGGGGATGTGTCATGGAATAAGGCACATTGCCACTGCCTGCGGCGTTAACGCAGCAGTCGAACTGCCTGCTTCCAAAAACCTCTTCCCATTCAGGAGATATCCTGGTGACCCGCGTATAGCTGTATCCTGCTTTCTTCGGGCCATCATACAGATCACAGCCATGAACCGTATGCCCGCCCCGGAGAAAATAAGCGACCAGGTGACTTCCGATAAAACCTTCTGATCCGAGAATGAGTATAGTCAATTGTTGCGTTTAGCTTTTTCAAAAATAGCCATGTACCCTGCAGCTACGTCTTTCCAGGTATAGCTGCGCATGTTTTGCTGTGAAGTTTTTCCGTCTTCCACAGCAGTACTTCCCGGTTGCAGATAAGCTGCCATCACAGCCGCCATGTGCTTGGGATTCATGGGATCAAAGAAAGCGGATTTGATACCCCATGTTTTTTCGTGTTCCCTGAATGGCGGGATATCGGAAATAGCGGTAGGGGTACCGAAATTCCAGGCGTCCATGCCGGGCGTACAGATGGCCTCATAAAGGGAAGGTGACACCAGTAATTTTGCTTTTGAAATGAGCGCATCAATCACATTATTAGGCTGGTAACCGAGCCCCATTACATCGTATTTGTTTTTATCACTTCCATCAGATAGGCGAACGCCGCGATACTCTGCAATTCCGAAGGGAAGGCGGTCAGAGTTCAATCCTGTCAGTAATAATTTATAATTGTCGAATTCCGGTTGTTGTTTCAACAGGGAGAATGCGGTGAACAGATTAAGGTGGTTTTTGTGCGGATAAAAGTTACCGGGAAACAGGATATAGGGGTAATCGATGCCTAAGGTGCTCAGTGTTTCCTCCGCCTGTCCATTCGGCAGCATTTCATTCAGCACTACAGGTGCAATGGGGACTACGGCAGGATACCGGTTAAACTGCGGGTATAATTTTTTAGCTTCTTCTACAACGTCCTGCGAAGAGCAAATCGTATAACTATTACTGAGCCAGTCGGCGATAGCCGGTTCCATCATACGGATGAAGGAGGGCGAAAAAATTTGTTGTCCGAAAAAATATTTCCAGTTGAAATCATGGATGGTACCCGTTACCGGAATGGGCAGTGAAGGCCGCTGCATCATGTGAGCTGTTGGAAAATAGGCCAGGTCGTACTGTCTGCCTACCACCTGTTCTATTTCGATGATGATTGGGTCTTTACCGTCCTTTACCACTGCATCGCCAAAAATTTTACACTGCAGCTTGCGTGCGAGTGAAGGAGGGCGGGTCGACTGAAGCGGCCTTACCTTTACTCTTGATCCGAAACTGTTGATCTCTGGTATATAGGCCAGGTTGTTATGGTGGATGAAATAATCGATGTGAAGATCGGGATAGTAGTCCACCAGGCTTCGGCAAAGCAACAAGGAGAAGCGCGAGAGGCCGCCTACTCCCGGGAAGTTATCTACAAAAGCTAATTTCATAATTGCGGGAGATTCATGTCAACGGGTGACAATCGGTGGACGCATTTTAATGGGTTGCCTACATTGATTGTCCAGGGATCGACATTTTTTGTAACCATGCTCCCCGCACCGATGACCGCTCCTCTGCCAATCACCACGCCCCGCAGGATGGTGGAGCCCAAGCCAATCCAGGCATCGTCTTCTATCATGACAGATGCTGATTTGAGATCATAAGGTTTCATTCCTTCTGAATAGCTGGACAGGTAATCCAGGTGTCTTTGCCGCGCATCAATTGGGTGAGATATATTGTCAAGGATGTTTACATTGTGCGCTATCAGGACCCGGTTCCCTAGCGAGATGCTGTTAACTGCGATAATCCGCGTACCCTCGCTAACGGAGCAATGATCGCCGATAGTTATTTTCCCCCCATATTTATACACCATCAATAATCCCGC
The DNA here is from genome assembly GCA_038229695.1 of Chitinophagales bacterium. GTDB lineage: Bacteria > Bacteroidota > Bacteroidia > Chitinophagales > Chitinophagaceae > JACMLD01. The sequence continues at coordinate 30,461 of JBBROE010000015.1, forward strand.
AATACGGCAACCTGCTCCAACCGTAACGTTAGCGGGATTGCCCGACAGGTTGTTGATTTGACCACCAGGTTCAAAGAATGTCGTACTGCCAATTATCCCGCGGCGATACTGGAGGCTGGCTGTACGACGTTCAGACTCGACCCGTCCGACATTATAAATTCTTGCCGCAAGCTGGCGATATTTGGTGGTAAAATAATTCAAAGTACTAGTTGCTAACTGCCGGGTTCTTCATCCAGCCTATTGTACGCAGTATGTACACCAGGCTGAGTTTCCATCCCAGATATTTACCCGATTTAAATATAATCATGAAAACGTACCTGAATTGCCCCGATGCAAATGCCAGGTGAAGAAGGTGGGTAGAAACACCGGTGTACATCGTCTTCCTCCACTTTTCGAGCTTACTTTTATCGATATAACGGTCAGCAGCTTTATAGATGCTTTCGATAAAATTCAATTCCTGAACCTGCTTACCAATATTCCTGGTGTAGGTGGTATTTGATTCGTGAACGCGCCAGACGGCAACACTTTTACTTATATAACCCACTTTACCCAGCAGGCAAAGCCGGAATAAAGACTCGGAGTCGCTTGCAGCCGACGGGTCCCTGTAAAAGTGAAGCTCCATAGCAAGCTTCCGCGGATAGAGGCAGGTTTGATGAGCCGGCACTTTATAGTAGATCGAAAACACGGCTTTGCCATCGAAAACGATGTCCGATGAAGCAAGACTGTAGCACGTCCCCTCCGTTCCCGTCTCATTAATGGCTTGAACAGCAGCCCCCAGAAGGACAATTTTATTGTCTGTTGACCGTAACAGCATAGCTTCCGAAATATAATGGCTATCTGTCAGGTAGTCGTCCCCATCGAGCATCAGTACCCAATCGCCTTTTGCCAAATGATAAAGTAAGTGGCGATAATTACCGACCCGGCCTTTCCGAACTGTGTTTCGGCCATAGTGGAATCGACCGTCATTTTGTATCTCCCACAAAACCACTTCGGTATCATCGTTTGTACTGTCGTCGGAGACAATGACTTCAAGGTTGGGATAATCCTGGGCCAGCGCACTTTCCACTGCTTTTTTAATGTACTGCGGCTGGTTGTAGGCAGGGATGAGGATGGATACCAGTGGCATCACATCCGGCTCAGCAAGGGTTGTTGTCGAATTCACGCAGCGACTGCTTTACTTCTTCCAAGTATTGCCGGCCCCATTTCTGGCAGGGTTCCAGGTGATTTCCTTCAGCCCATTCATTCCACGCATTGATGAAAACAAGATTTTCTTCCGGGGAATAAGGTTGGAACCTGGCGAGGACCGACCTCAGCCATTTTCCAAACAATTGCGGCGTGGAACCATGCAGGACGGCAAAACCGGTCTTTCTTCGCGACGAATTATCCCATCCGGGACTCAAACCCGGAAAACGTTTGAAGTTGACTTTCTCGTGGCTGTGCATGGCAGCTTCTACGTATGCTTCGTAGGAAGCCACCCATCCCGGGAGTTTATGCCCGGGAGAGTTTTTTCCAGCCCTGGAAAGTAAACGTTTAGTACGAAAGATAATGCTGTTGTAAATCGTGCGCAGCGTCACTTCATCTTTTAGTGTCCGCGTTGTGTTGGCCGGTTTTGTTTGATCCTGTGGCTGAAATTCAATCGCCGCATCAAACCCAGCAATCAATGCTTCTCCCTCATTTTTGGAACGTTCAAATCGACAGAGATACAAATCTATGCCTTCGGCGGAGGCTTCCCGTCGCCAGGTGGCGAGGGTCCGCTGGATATCCGGGAAAAGGCTGGATTTATAGACCGCGAATACAGGCTTCCCGTCGATCCTGATGTAACGCGGATCTTTAAAATAAGGAAACAATTCCCTGATGTGGTTGATATCATCCTGCTCCGAATAAAGCTGTTCCAGCAAAATATCTTTGTCGCCGCCGTCCCAAACCCGGGTCCAGTTTTCATTGGCCCAGCAGAGCATAAAAGGAAAGTCCGGCTGCCCGGTCGCCAATATTTCTTTTACGGGTCGTTCCAGGATTCGCCGGCCGTTGAACCAGTAATGATAGTAGCAAAAACCGTAAATGCCATACTCCGCTGCTAAGTCTGCCTGGGCTTTCCGGGCTTCCGCGAGCCGGAGATCATAGAACCCTAAATCTGCCGGTAGATGTGGCTGATAATGATCTTCAAAAAGTGGCTTGGCTTTCGCGACGTTTGTCCATTCCGTGAATCCCCTGCCCCACCAGGCATCATTTTCCGGGATAGGATGGAATTGGGGAAGGTGGATAGCAATGCTTCTAAACTTAGGTAATAACATCAATCTACAAAGGCAATCTCTTTTTTGCCAACGACTCAACTAAAATCAAATTAAACTCCTCCAAAATCCTCTGGTTATCCAAGTGCAAACGTTCAGCGCGTTGACGAGCCATCGAACCATGATTATACAATAAATTCCGATCGTCATAGTAATGAACAATCCCAGTACACATTGCATTGGTATCAAGGTACTGAACTGAAAATCCCGCATCACTGCCAACAAACTCTTTTGCTCCGCCCGATTGTTCAAAGCAAATTGTCGGCCTACCTAATGACCCAGCTTCCAGAACGACCAACGGATAAGGATCTTCCCTAGATGTTAGTAACAGCACATCAATACCCTCAAAAAAATCAAGGGTTTTATCATCAGATTCCAGTAGAGTCATAAAATCTGACAACCCCGCTTTATTAATGTCATATGAAATCTTTATCCATTCCGGAGAATTCTTAACGATGCCCTTCCACTGGAAAGAGATTCTGTGATGTGGATAATAAACCCGTGTTCGGAGAGCGACTAACAAAAATAAATCTATCCCCTTACGCCAATCACCGGTTCCACATCCCCCGACAACCAAATTATCTTTCAACACCCTAGCCTCAGACCGGGTGGATCCACTATGGTTCAGGGGAATAAAATAATCGAGTTTATAAATTGCAGATGGCAATACTTCGTATTGTCGGATGAGAAAGTTTGCAACAGCATTGCAAGGAACAATGAAACCGTCTGACGTATCAATTAAATTATCAATATTCAATTTTGATGAAAATACACTTGCTCCTACCTCTAATTCGTGAACATAAGTTAATATTACACCTTTGTATCGTCGCCTAAGTTCATGGACGATATCGCCATTAGTAATGGTATTCAAAATAACGATTTCAGAGCTCGCTAGACACGTATCCAATTTACTTCTGCCCATCAAACTCACAAACTTTCTAATGATCCTAACGATTAAAGTTCCCTTTTTCGATAAATAATAGACGCACCATTTATTGGAGGCGCTTTTAAATTTATCTGTAAGGGGGCCATCCGCACTTTTCATTATACAGTTTATGCTGAAACCAGACTGTCTCAACAAGTTCATTAAGTTCAATAATAATATCGGCGCACCAGTTCTAGATGTATCATGAGTTACGAAAAGTATTGATTTCATGAGAATAGCTGCTTCAATTCTTGCGCAAAATGGTCCCTATTAGAATCATAGTTAATTTTTGAAATTGGAGAAGAATGATTAAGAAAATGCTCAATGGCGTCAGCAAGGGAATCGTAGGAATCTGCATTAAAAAAAATACAGTTGGTATCGGTTTGCTCTCTATGAACCGGAATATCTGAAATGATGATCGCCTTATTCAATGCCTTGCACTCTTCAACAAGAGTACTCCAACCTTCAAACTTAGAAGGCTGGATAATCGCATCTGCTGTTCGCATCAGATTAACCTGGTCAATCCTATCTATGACTCCCAAAAAAATCACATCATCACTTAGGTCATGTTCGTTTACATACAACAACAGTTGATCATAAACAAACCCCAACCCCCGATTAGCAACTGGACTTCCCGTAAATACAACTTTTATATCAATCCCTCTTTCTTTTAATTCTACTAATGACTTCAGAACAATAATATGATTTTTATGTTCCCAAAACTGGTTTGGCGTCATAAAAAATCTTGCGCTTATATTATACTTTTCCCTAAGTTCCGACTCCGGAACTAATGGCAGTTCGTCCGCAAACGAAACAAATCTTAAAACATTAACTGAATTTTTAGCCTCCGGATAAAAACGTTGAAAGTCTTTTAAACTCTCGAGACTACTTACGACTACCTTATCAGTTGTTTTTGATATCTCTGAGTGCCAATTCTTAAACCAATTGCCGTTATCAGCGTAATGTGATGGAAAATAATATGCGTTGAAATCCACAAGCCAATGTATTTTTCTCTTGATTCGTCCGTAGAAATTATCGAACGGAAAAACAGGAAAGACTGACTGAACAATTTTAGAGGGAACTTCTCTTTTGTAGACAGTCTTCTTGAAAAGTCGATTTGCTAATCCATTGATTTTATGTTGAACAAATCTCAAATGGGGCAAATCGTCCGGAATTTTAAAGAATTCTATATGAGGATAAAATATGCTTGTAACCTGACTAATAGGGGCGTTTGCAGAGTAGAAAATAACAAGCGTCGGCTGTACAGACGGGGGCAGACGATTGAAGCCCTGAACTATTGAAATCAAATAATTTACAATTCCAGAATTACTGGAATTGTCAAAAACAAAACTTAAGCCTATCCTATTTCTAGAATTCATCTTTGTAAACAGACTCAAACGTATGAAAGACTAATTACTCACACCAATCTTCCCGGTTTGAAAATAACGCCTTGCCCGGTAGGCAAACAGAGAATGTCAACGGCCCTTTCCTTGGCAAATTTATCAAATGCCCGCTTCTGCATAATATGAGGCGCAAAGCCATAATCATCTACAATCACTACACCTCCCGGAACAATTCGGTCCCAAAAGAAATTAGCTGCATCGATTTCAGGCGCAACACAGTTCATATCAATTGACAAAAAACAAATCTTTTCATGGGCAAACTGTTTCAAAGAATATGGCACTACACCTTTTATAATTTTAGCATTGTAAGGCTCAAAACGCCTCTTAACGCTTTCATATATATTTCCGTAATGTCCATTCATATAGTAATCAATGCCAGCTTTCTTTTCTTCTTCGGAAACTAGCTCAGGCACTAAGCCCTCAAAAGTGTCAAAAAGATAGTATTGCTTCCCAAGCGAGTTGAAGTCAATAAAATCGATAATTGCAATAGCATAAGCTCCAGTATTAACGCCGCATTCCACAAATTCACCATTAAGGCCTTTGACCATTTTGGCAAAGAAACAATTAATGTAAACCCGCCATTGAAGTGTAAATCCCTCCCATGGATTAGTATCAAGAGCTTTTTGATACGCGGCTGCGAATTTCGGTTCCCTGATAAAATCACAATTATTACTGGTTACAATGCAGTCGGTAGCATAAGTAATCGGTCCCAAAAAGACATTCGGAAGCGGCTGCTCATCTACGTGTACAACTTTTTTTGAAAAATCAAATAAGTGATAATTTAACATAGCCCATTTAAGTTTCAAATAATGGCGTTTTAAAACTTGGATAATAGACATCTTCACTTACTATGTTTTATAAAAACTGCAGGGTTTCCACCGATAACTGAGAACTCTTCACTGCTTTTTGTAACCACACTTCCTGCTGCAACTACAGTGCCTTTATTCAGGTAAACGCCTTTCATAACAATGCAGTTAAATCCAATCCAGCAATTTGATTTTATCGTGATTGGACTTGATAACACTTTTGACCAGTTCTTAAACGCCGGCCCCTTTTGCCAATCTATAACATCGCTAATTCTTTCCTCCGAATTTAAAGAATGTGCGTTAGTATCAATTAAGGTACAACCCCAAGAGACCATTACATCGTTTTCAATTTCAATACTTTCATAGCAAAATAGTACTGTATCAGGTCCAATAAATACTCTATCACCTATTTTGACTCTTGATTTATTTGAATGTAATACTATGGTTCCACTCAAAATACAATCATCCCCAATTTCAATATTAACAAAATTTGGTATTGGATTTAATAGACTGACAGAAAGATTACTTATATCGGTACGTTCACCTATATTAAGATTTCGTGATGACTTTAACGCCCAAAACCTATCAACATCTGCAACAACAGAGTTGTTACCTTTTAAGTTTCTTAATATAATTTTTATCCGATTATACCAACTCATGACCCATCATAAAGGAACCATAATTCATACCCTCAAAAATTGCCATACCGGTGCCATCATCATAAACTTTTACAGGACACACCATCTCAATCAATTCGAATACTTTCCCATTAGGAATAAATAAGGCAAATCGAAAGAAATAGGAATTGGGAGCAATTAGGCCGGACGGTAATTTGATTTTTAAAATGAACGTTTCAGCATTACGATAATGGTCTGAAATGTTTTCTACGATGGTGGAAAGATAATCGCCGGCGGTATTTTGCAAAGTCACAGACAACTTTGCTGAAGGGTGATATTTTCTTACTAAAATTTTTACCGAAATAAAAATATGTTCGTTAAACTTAAAATTTTCTATTACTTCTCCTCGAGTGTTTATTGCTTTCAATTCAATGAAACACAAATCGGCTGCTGGTATTGGATTTTCGTTTAGGTAGTATTTTGAACTACTCTGATTTTGCTTAAAATACCGGTCAATAATTTCACTGGTATTCCCAGACAATGCTAACTCTCCATTGCTTAAAATAAGCGAGTTATCACACAGTTGTGATACTACACCCATATTATGACTTACAAACAAAACTGTCCGGCCGCCACCATGACTAACTTCCCTCATTCTTCCAAGACATTTCTTCTGAAATTCTGCATCCCCCACCGCCAGTACTTCATCGACGATTAGAATTTCGGAGTCTAGGTGCGCGGCAACTGCAAAAGCTAGTCGGACGTACATTCCTGAAGAATATCTTTTAACAGGTGTATCTATATATCGTTCAATACCTGCAAAATCTACTATCTCATCAAACTTCGCTCTAATTTCCTGCCTTTTCATCCCTAGGATGGCGCCGTTGAGATAAATATTTTCACTGCCGGTTAAATCAGGATGAAACCCCGTTCCTACTTCTAAAAGGCTTGCTACTCTTCCTTTAATTTTGACACTCCCAGTCGTCGGCGCGGTGGTACGACTTAGAATTTTCAGCAAAGTACTTTTGCCCGCACCATTCCGACCAATAATACCCAGTACTTCGCCCTGCTTTACCTCAAAACTTATGTCCTTTAATGCCCAAGTGTAATTGCTCCCGCCTTTTTTTCCCCGGTCGTTCCGTTCTCCTATTTTCAAATAGGGATCGCTTTTCCCCCGGATTGAATGCCACCACCTGTTGAGGTCATGGGAAACGGTACCTGTACCTACCTGACCCAACCGGTATTGCTTACTAATATTATCCACACTTATTACCGTCGCCATATAATCAGACTGTATCCATGAAAGTCTTTTCGACCCTATTAAAAATAATTATCCCCAGCACCATAATCACAATCATGAACAGGAAACTGTATGACAGGCCTTTTACACTCAATAGCCCATTGCCGAGGTAAACGTGTCTGAAAGCTTCTATTAAAAAGGACAATGGATTGGCCATGATCAGCGGCTTATATTTCGAAGTAATCGAGGACAGGGGATAGATGATGGGAGTAGCATACATGCCGAGCTGCACCCCAAAACCTATTAAAAATACAAGATCCCGGTATTTAGTGGTGAGCGAGGACAATATCAACCCTAAACCCAGGCCCAAACCAGCCATAATCATCAACACAAAAGGTGTGATTACAAGGATTCCAACGAGATCGATGTGGATAGAAGTGCCCCTAAGAAGATAGAAGGCAAGGATAGTCATAAAAAGCAGGAACTGAATTAAAAACTTAATCATTCCGGAGATCACTTTAGACAACGGGAGCACCAACCTTGGAAAATAAACTTTTCCAAAAATGCTGGCATTTACTATGAATGTATTGCTCGTGGCGGTCAATGTCTCCGAGAAATAATTCCAAACCGTTATTCCCGACAAATAAAATAAAACAGGTGGCAGTCCATCCGTTGATATCTTGGCTATGCTACCGAAAATAATGAGATAGGTAATGGTTGTAAGGACAGGCTGAATTAGAAACCAGACCGGACCCAAGATAGTCTGCTTATAAACAGATACCAGGTCGCGCTTTACAAACATCACAAGCAGGTATTTATATCGCCAGACTTCGGACAGGTTGAACTGAAAAGATCCCTTCGGCGGTTCAATCAACATATCCCAGTCACCCTGGACTTCTTCCAATATTTTCGGCATCACTTATTGAAAATTTTAATGTTTTTAAGTGACCACCGTTTACCCGATGCTTTTTCTTCCTGGAAATAACCGTTGGATTTACTCTGCGCGGAGTTCCCATACCCATATCCATACCCGTATCCATAACCGTAGCCGTATCCATACCCGCCCTTGCTGTTAATATCATTGATAACAATTGATAAATGCGGCAATTTTTTATTTACATACAAGTCATCAATCAGCTGCACCTGTTTTTTCAGCGTATAACTATGCCTGACTATATACACACAGGCATTGGCCTGTTTACCGAGCGTAATGGCATCACTCACTAGTCCCACTGGTGCAGAATCGATAATAATAACATCAAACTGTTTCCTCAATTCGGTAAACAACAGGTTTAAGCGCTCATCCAGTAAAATCTCAGCAGGATTCGGCGGCACTGGACCGCAGGGAGCGACAAACAAATTCTCAACGTCTGGCGCAGGATAAATAATATCGCGCACATTCAAATTATCGGATACCAGGTAATTGGTTATCCCGGTACGCTCATTCATGCCCAGCCCTTTTAAAATCTTTGGCTTCCGAATATCCATTTCCATGATCAGCGTTCGCTTGCCCGACAGCGCGAGCACCGCACCCAAATTGGTACTGATAAAGGATTTTCCCTCGCCGCTAAAAGAAGACGTGACCAGGATAACCGGCTTGTCCATTTTGGGCAATATGTACTGAAGATTTGACCGAACAATTCTGAACTGTTCGGCAATATAGCTGCGGTTGTTCTGGCGGACAATCAGCGTAGCGCTTTCCTCCGCATGACCAATCTCACCCAATATCGGTGTATTCGTGAGCCTGCTGATATCGGATTTTGTTTTCACTTTATCATTCAACAACTCCAGCAGGAAAACGATACCCGCGGGCAGAGCCAAACCCAGCATAAATGCAATGAGGTAACTGGCCGTCCGGTTGGGAGAAACCTGGCCGGTTTCAATGGCGGGCTCCAATATGGTTATATCTGATGTTGTGGAGGCTGATGCTATAGCCGTCTCCAGCTTCTTTTGTAACAAAAAAGAATACAACTCCTGCAAAATAGCCTGCTGCCGCGTCACTTCCAGCAACTGCTTTTGCTTCCCGGGTATCGCCCTGATTGCGGCATTGGCTTCACTTTTCTTCATCCCCAGGTCACCCGTAGTCAACTGTTGCGCCCGTTGTACATTGCGAAGATTTTCAATAATATCTGTACGTAACTTTTCAATGGCAGTAAGCGTATTTTGTACCAGCGGATTCCCGGTCTGCGTGGTTTTCAATAACGTTTCTTTCTTCAACTGCAGCTGGTTAAATTCCTGCAACTGCGCGGTAAGTGTCGGTTCCTCTATTCCGAGATTTGAGGGAACCATCCTATCGGTGTTCCTGGGATTACTCATATACCGCAACAGGTAATCGACAATTTTCTCATTGCGATCCGCCAGGGTGATCTGTTTTCGGCTATCAGCCAGGTCACTGAAAAACTGCTGGGTCTGCTGCTCCGGCGCAAACAGCTGGTTATTCTCCCGGAAGTGCTGCAGATTTTTTTCTACGCCGCCCAGCTCTGACTTCAAAGTGTCTAACTGGCTGTCTATAAATTGCAGGGTACTGAACGCGATGATTTTTTTATCTTCAAAATTGGATTGCAGGTATTCTTTCATGTATTGGTTCACGATGTTCAATCCCAGCTTCACATTATCTGTTGGGTAAATAATTGATATGACACTTGTTCCTTCAACTTTCACCGCGCTTATGCTGTTGGCAAGGGAAACGGCCAGCGTTTGCTCCGGCATCCAACTCAGCATATACTCATTGGGCTCTCCGCGAAGCATCTCCGGGTAAAGCGCTTTCAACTGGAAAATCATATTGCCCACCTGTACCGACTCGTCAAAATTGTAAGCCTTCGGTTGAGCATTAACCTGAAACTGCCGGTTGCTAATAACTTTAATGGTTAACCCTACCCCATAGACCGAATCACGGATGCTGTTGATCACCCATTCAAATGGCACATCGGAAGGATGGGCCACCGTAGTTAATATCTTCCCTTTGATATAATATTTTTTCTGGAGGCTCAAGCTGCGAACTGTGCGGGCAGCCATGGAGCTCGACTTGATTACTTCTATCTCATTGCTGATATTGCTGTTGTCATCCGGCATGGAAAAAATATTGCTGAATTTCTCCGCCCGGTTGCCATAGGGATTCTTGTCCTTCACCAACAACTTTCCTGCAACATTATATATTGGTGTACTGTAACGCAATTTTACCCAAGCCAGCGTAAGTGCAATCCCGATACAGACAATGACCCAGGGCAAAAAACGGATGTACTTTTGCAGCACTTCCCTTGGGGTTAGCCCCGTTTCAATTACTTCTTCTTTTTGAGATTCGTCCATGAGCTTAGTTCTTCCTGAAAACCTGGTATAAAATGGCCAGCACGGATACTAGCGTAGCTGCTAGTGAAATATTCCTGATTAAGGTTGCGTCAGTTCCGGATGGTTTTTTCCGGGTGGGTTCCACATAAACCAGGTCTCCGCTATGTAGAAAGAAAAAATCAGATTTGTAAATAGCCGCATCATTCATATCCAGCCTTGCCATCGAGCGCACCCCGTTTTCTTCACGAATCACAAGCACATTGTCCTTCCTGCCGAAAGTGGTCATGTCTCCGGATAATGCCATAGCGTCCAGCAGGTTTAAACGTTCTTCAGGAATATTCAACACACCGGGTTTATTTACTTCTCCCAAAATAGTGACTCTCTTATTGATGAAGCGGATCTCAACATAAGGGTGTTTGAGAAATGTATCCAGCTTTTCTTCCAATTGTGATTTTAACTGCAGCCGGGTTAGGCCCTCGGCATGAATCGGCCCAAGACTATGAAAGAGAAAGTTTCCCTGTACATCCACGAGGTACCCCCGCCCGGCGCCACTGTTCGACCCATCGGTAGAAGTAGTGGTAATGGCTCCAATGCTGGTCTGCGCCTGATTGTATATCGCGGTTGCTTCCGGATTGTCGCTAAATACGGTGATAGATAACAATTCTCCATTTTGTATCTTCGCTTCAGGAATTTCTATGTTCTTAACCAGGGAAGTATCAATCCCCTGCAGGTACAACCGCTTCTTATGTACTTCCCGGCTGGGTTGACAGCTGACTAATACCAGCAGGGGAAGCCCTGCCAGTAGCAATCTTCTCATATTTTTCTGCATAAAATTAAAAATCATCATAAACCCCTTGAAAGAATTGTATAAAAATGGCTGCCCACCGCTGTTTACATTTGAACACCAGCATTTCCCGGGCCTCCCAGCGGCGTCACATTCGCCTTATCCACATACGCCACCAGCTTATAGCCCATGCTTTCTATCTCTACTTCCACTTTCTTTTTATTGGCACTAATGACCCTCGCCTCTTTATCCATCAACAGGCCGGAATTGATGATCACCCGCGTGTTGGGCGTAAGCGTGAGCGCCATAGCCTCCACATCTTCATACTCATTCAGGAACCGCTTGATCCGGTCGATATCCCGGTGGTTGATCACCGCCGGCTTCCCCAGCCAGTAGACGAAATTCAATACCCCATTTACCATTCGCACCGCCGTCTCTTCTTCGGCGGTCACTTGCACAAATACATAACTCTTAAACAACGGTTCCTCCACCAGCTTTACGCGGTCACTCCACTTGCGGTGAACCTTATTCAACGGGCAGTAACTCTCAATCCGCTTTTCCTGGAACAGCTGATCAATTTTCTTTTCCCATCGCGGTTTCGTGTAGACCGCCAGCCACCTCTTGTTACTCATTATTTTATCTGCCGGGCAGGGCTTCGCCACCTGAGTCCCAAACCATGCGACCCTGTACGGCAGTTCCTGTTCACGCCTGTCCGCCTGCCAAAAACAGCAAGGGTACAAGGGGTAATGCTCTTACCTCTTATACCCTCCAATATTTATAGCGCAAAGCAGAAACGTTCTTTTCTTCACAGGTATGTCTACATTGTTTTATAGGACTCGCAGCGAGCCTACTCCTCTCCGGTTCACCACCGCATCTAACCAGGTTCCACAATCGCTGCAAATATAGGTGATTTTACTATGCAACTTAATGAGCACAAACTCTTCACGATCAGCCACCGGCCGGCAGATTCGAACCTGCTATCCACCGCATCCCTTTGGCCGGCGCTACGCCAATATTCCCCTGCTTTTGCCTCCCCCATTTCCGGATTTCCCTTACCTTAACGGGGTGAATCAACGCTTTTATTCCCTCGATATTTTCCGCGGCGCCACGGTCGCCCTCATGATCCTCGTCAATAACCCGGGCAGCTGGGCCCATATCTATTCCCCGCTGGAACACGCCCCCTGGCACGGCTGCACGCCCACCGACCTTGTTTTCCCCTTCTTCCTCTTCGCCGTCGGCAATGCCCTCGCCTTTGTCATGCCCCGCCTTGAAGCGGCCGGCACCTCCGCCTTCCTCAAAAAAGTATTTCGCCGCAGCCTGCTCATCTTCGCCATCGGCCTCTTCCTCAATTGGTCACCATTCGTTGGCTGGAACGGCGATCACCTGGCCTTCCGCCACTGGGTCAGCCCCGACAACCCCGAGTCCGGCGTCCGGATCCTCGGCGTACTGCAGCGCATCGCCATTTGCTATCTCTTTGCCTCCCTCATCATCTACTTTTTTAAACTCCGCGGTGCTTTCCTGGCCGCCGCCATCATCCTGCTCGGCTACTGGACCCTCTGCCTGGTCGCCAACCCGGCTGATCCCTACAGCCTCGCCGGCTGGTTCGGTACAAACATCGACAAAGCCATCCTCGGTATCCCCCATATGTACAAAGGGGAAGGACTGGCTTTCGACCCGGAAGGACTCATGAGCGCCCTGCCCGCCATCACCCAGGTCATCTTCGGCTACCTCGCCGGCGTATATATCATCCAGAAAGGAAAAACGTTCGAATGCTGCAGCGGCCTCTTCGTACTGGCTGGTGTACTCATCTTCGCCGGCTTCTGCTGGCACATGGTCTTCCCCATCAATAAAAAAATATGGACCAGCTCCTACGTACTCTATACTACCGGGCTGGCAATGTTCATCCTGTCCATACTCCTCTACCTCGTTGAACTCCGCGGCCGGCGCGGCGCCCTCACCCGCTTCTTCGACGTCTTCGGCAAAAACCCGCTCTTCATCTTTTTCCTCAGCGGATTCCGGCCCAGGGTGATGACTTTGTTCCGGTGGACAGACCACCTGGCACCCGATGGCAAACCTGTCTACACTACTGTATTCGGCTGGTTTTATGAACATGTCTGCCGGGATATTTCCATCAACCCCAACAACGGCTCCCTGCTCTATGCGCTGTGCACCATTATATTTTACTGGGCCATCGCCTGGGCGCTCGACCGGAACAAAATTTATATCAAAGTGTAACCCGCTTTGCTCCTCCATACCGACCCGACGTTACCGGCCTAACCTATAAACGCTCCTGCATGATTAGAAAATTCCTGCGCAATATCCTGCAGCAGCCCCTCACCCGGTTCGTCAACAAAATATCCTCTGCCCCGGATAAAAAAGAAGTGGTCGCTTCGCTCGATGACCTGCTCGCCGCTATCCGCAAAGGCGACACAACAAGGGGACCCGTCATCCCCTTTCCACTGGCCACCGGCCGCTTTATCATCTTCTCCGACCAGCACAAAGGCACGCGCGACAATGCCGATGACTTCTCGGGTGCAGTAAGCAACTATGACAGCGCACTCGACTACTATTTTGAACAGGGATTTCGCTACATCAACCTGGGCGACTGTGAAGAACTCTGGGAAAACACCCCCGACGCGGTCATGCAGGTCAACCTCCCCGTTTTACAATCGGAAGCGCGTTTCATCGCCCAAAACCGCTACTACCGCATCTTCGGCAACCACGACCTGGAATGGAAATACCCCTTCCAGCAAAAACTTTACCTGCAACCGGTTTTCGGAAAAGACCTACAGGTCTATGAAGGACTGGAACTGACCACGTCAGCTAACGGCAAAGCCTACTCGATCTTCCTGGCCCATGGCCACCAGGGTGACAAACGAAGCGACGGCAACCCGTTCAGCACCTGGGTAGTGGCCGCCATCTGGACGCCCATCCAGCGCTTTCTCGGCATCAACGTCAATACCCTCTCGGCTTCCTCCGATCTCGTCGATGCCCATAACATCATCATGTACCAGTGGAGCGCCGCACAGCAAAACCTCCTGTTTATATCGGGCCACACCCACAAACCGGTCTTCGCCTCCCTCGACCACATCGATCTCCTCCACTACCAGCTCCAACAGGCTCGTATAGCCGGGGATGAGGCCGCCATCGCTACCCTGTCAGCAGAAATCGACACCTATTCCAAAGAATACGCCGGCAAAAAATTTGTGAAAACGATGGCATTCCCGTCATATTTCAATTCGGGTTGCTGCTGCTTCAACGACGGGGATATCTCAGGTATCGAAATCGCCGATGGATGGATAAGACTCATTAAGTGGGAAGGAAAAAACGGGGCAGCACCCCATCGGGTCGTCTGGCAGGAATCACCGCTCGACTATATTTTCAGCCAGTTGCCCGAGGGCACTAACGGTATTGTATAACCGTTTACCAGTCCTTTTCATTTTTTGACGGCACCGGGCTACCCTTCTGCAGCTTCTGCTGCACTTCTTTTTCCTTCTGCTCCAGGGCTTTCAGCAACTGCTCCACCTGCTGCTTACTCAGCTTGCTTTGCGGCTGCTGCTGTTGCTGTGGCTGCTGATCGGGCTTGGGCTTGTTTTGATTTTTGGGCTGGTCTTTGGGCTTGTCCTTCTTATCCTTATTCTGTTGCTGCTGTTCGTCCTGTTTCTTCTTCTCGCGCAACGCCTTCTCCAGGTTGTCCCGCGCTTCCTGGTCGTTGGGGTCCAGCTTCAGCGCTTCTTTCCAGGCATCGATGCTCTCCGGCAATTTCTGCTGCCTGCTGTAGGCTACGCCCTTGTTGTAAAACGCCTTTGCCTTCAACGGCACGCTGCTGCTGTGGCTGATGGTATTATCGTACGCCGCAATGGCTTCCTCGTGTTCATTTCCCCTGAACAGCGCGTTCCCGCTGTTGTATTCGGCGGTGGCATTTTTGGGATCCGCCGCCAGCGCCTTCTCATACGATGCCCGGGATGCAGCGTACTGCTGCTGCCGGTATAGCTGGTTGCCCCGGTGAATGGCTGTATTGGCTGCCTGGCCGTGGGCCCGGCCAAGACTTAATATCGCTGCTGCTATGACCAGTACCTGTTTCAGGGACGCCGTGTTTTTTTTTTCTGATAAAAATAATTCCGCCAGCAAAAATGCGAAGGCCAGCGCAAGAAACCATTGAAAATAACTTTTAAACCCGGCGAACGACTTATCACCCGTCGTAGTTTTATCCATCTTTGCCAGCTGGCTGCTGATTTTTGCCGCCGCATCATCCGGATCGTCGAGCCGCACATATAAACCATTGGTCTCCGTGGCCAGCTGCTGCAGCTCGGCTTCATTCAGTTTGGTGATGACCATATTCCCCGCGGCATCTTTCCTGGCCTCGTGGGTGCTGTTGTCGATAATCGGCGAACCCTCGGCTGAACCAATCCCTACGGTGTTGATCATCACCCCGTCGCTAGCCAGTTCTTTAGCTACTTTCAGCGCTTCAGGGTCATGGTCTTCCCCATCTGAAATCAGCACGATCGCCTTATACTTCCGCTCCTGCGGGTTAAAGCAGGTGGCCGAGAGTTTCAACGCCTGCCCAATCACCGTACCCTGCGAAGGCACCGCATCCGGACCCGCATTCTGCACATACATCGCTGCCGCAGCCTGGTCTGTAGTAAGCGGCATCTGCAGGTAAGCCCGCCCGGCAAACAGCACCAGACCTACCCGGTCGTTGTCGAGCTTATCGGTAAGACGGGTAATAAACTGCTTCGCGCGCGCCAGCCGGCTTGGTTTTACATCCTCTGCCAGCATGCTGTTGCTGACATCCAGCGCCACCATCACATCCACACCCTTGCGGGAGACATGATCCGCCGGGCCCGGCCGCTGCAGGTTAGCTGCCGCCAGTACCACCAGGGCAAATCCTGTGAGCACAACCACAAACTTCAATAAAAATGCGCCGGGTGAATAGCTTTTTGTGAGCCCGGAAACAAGCACCGGGTCACCAATTTTTTTACGTACCATTTTCTTCCAGCGCAGCACGCCTGCAAACAGGATCACCAATAAGGGAAGCGCCAGCAGCCCACCCAGAAACTCAATATGCTCAAATCGGAAAGTAAACATGACCGCTGCTGCTTGAAGCCTTAAAATTAAGCTGTGTACCGGTAACATGCCGCCCCGGCACCCGTTTTCAACACACTTTTTAAATTATATAACAGCTTGCCCGTGACAACCGCTTATTTTTTACCCAGGAAAAATCCCTTCTCCTTGAGTATTCCCTTCAGCACCCGTACCGCTTCCGTGCGCCGGTCAGCCCCCTGGTGCGGATCCACCAGCTCCACGACAAAGAAATAAGGATGCCTGTTTTCTTCGATCCACCCCGTTACCCATTCCATGCTCCCGTCACCACCGGCCTGGTAATACAGCACATAATTACTGTTCTGCTCCTGCAGCATCAGGTCACGCACCACTTTCATGGTTCTTTTGAAAAACGGCAACTGGTCAAAATATAATTTTTTCACCAGTCCCAGTTGTTCGTCGGCCGTAACTTTTAAGCTATGATCGAGCCAGAAGGTATCGAGGTTGTTGTTGATCCTGAATTTACCATAGCGTTGCCCATACCCAATACTGTCCAGCCACAACTGCATCGTATCTTTTCCAATCCGCCGGGCCAGCTGCCGGAAAAACGGTTCAGCCGATACCACAAAGGCTTGTTTCGCCGACAGGTCCCTGTTCCAGGCCGTAGCGGTATCCCCGCCAGGATAAAACGCCGGCTTTCCATCCCAGGGAAGCACCATGTCTTCATTGGCCAGCCTGCCTGACTCCACGCCGATCAGCGTATTGACAATAGAAAAAGAAGTTCCGGGCGGGTAAGCACTGTCTTTAAAGGCGGCGAGATCATAGATCGTGAACTGCCCTTCTGCATTGTCGAACAGGCCGAAACTACCCCTGGCGCCGGCGCTGTCGAAATATTTCTTGATGCCATTGTCGGTAATGACATTATTGGGAGAACAGGAGACCAATAAAAAACAGGAAGCAGCAAGTACAATAGAGACAAGGCGCATGCAGTAAATTTTGCGCAAAGGTAACCGGCCTTGCCAATCTTCCGGCAGCCTGTGCGCAAACAGCCGTTATTTTGACGGGATCACGAAACAATGGTTAAAACTTAATACCCAGCAGCACGCCCGAACGGAGGCCACCCCAGGGCCCGTCCAGCTTTACCGTGGCGCCATTGGCATTCACGGCAACTGTTTTGGTGGTAAGCGGGATATCGATGTTTTCAAGGTTCTGCCGCAGCTGATCCTGCTCCAGGGCATTGAGCGGCTGGCTGGCGACGCCGGAGAAATTACCATTGCCCGAACCATAGTGGGCACCGACTATCCACCAGTCGATGGAGAAATGTTTTCCCAGCGGCCACTGCGCCCCGAACTGCAGGCCGCCCGTATTGGCCGTAAGCATACCGCTCAAATCCAGGCTGTTTAAACTGTTGTACGCCACCGATACCCGATCCGCTTTGAAGCTGGCGTAGCGGTAGAAAGCGGAAATATAAAAACCTTTGCCATAGCCGCGGCCCAGATAAAACCGCAATTCGGGCGTGATGGCGTAGTTGCTCATCTGTACGGATTTCACGGCTTTCTGCGCATCCGGATCATTGCTGCCGATGGCGTCCGCCACATTGTTAGCGAAGGGCAGCCCCGTCGTGGGCATAAACCGATAGGAGACCACAAAGGAGACCGGCTTGCTCAGTAACCGCTCGTAGGTAAGCGAATAATTTTTCAGCACGAGGGCCGTCACATTCACCTTAAAATAATTCATCTGGTGAACCTCCGCCTGGGGTTCGGCCGGCTGCGCGGTCTGCGCCTGCAAGCCGGTGACAAAAGATAGGGAGAACAGGAAGAGAAGGCAGCGACTTGTACGGAAAGGAAGCATCATGTTATAAGATTTAAGCCGCTTCACCCGGGCTTTCCCGGGTGCCGGCAATGCTTTAAAACGATGCGGTATCACTTATATTTTGCACGCGGCTGAATTTCCGTTTCCCCCGGGTATCAATGCCCGTGTTCCGCAGTAGCGGTTGTAGCGCCGGCTGCTTTTATTCTGACGGGAGGCCGTAGATGCTCACCAGTTTCAGGAAGACGCCATTGGTCCAGCCGAATCCGTCCTGGCCGGGATACTCCCCGCCACCGGCATCGAGGTGGGTATCCACCACATTGTATTTTTCCATCAGCTTCCCCGTCTTTTTATACACGTCCAGGTTCAGCTTCATCCACCGCATGGCGATTTCGCGGGCCAGCTCTTTCTGCCCGCAGCGGTCGAGCCCCCAGATGGTCATCCATTCCAGGGGAGCCCAGCCATTCGGTGCATCCCATTGCTGGCCGGTATTATTTTCAGTAGTTACCACGCCGCCCGGCCTGAGCAGTTTTTCCTGCACCACTTTACCGATCCGGCGGGCAAGCAGGCTCATGTAGTCGAGCTTCTGTTCAAAGAAACAGAAAGGATAAAGACCTGCCGGGCTCACCAAATCGGAGGGCTTCTGCGAGCTGAAATTATAATCCGTGTAAAAGTTGATGTTTTTGTTCCAGCAGAATTTATCGATGCTGTTGAGCCGGTCCGACGCCTTTTTACGGTATACTTCAACGGCTGCGTAGTTGCGCGATAACAGCTTAGCCTTGGCGATCACCAGCTCCAGTTTATACAGGAGGCAATTCAGGTCGACTGGTATAATTTCCGTGGTTTGTATGGTGGAGAGATTTTTCCGGTCGGCAAACCAGCGGCTGCTGAAATCCCACCCGCTGCAGGCGGCAGCCCTGAGATCCCGGTTCATTTTTTTGGCTTTTGCTTCCGGCAGTCGACCGGTGAGGGTTTCATCTTCGTAGTAGGCTTCCTGGCGGGGAATGTCGAGGTCATCCCAGTACCGGTTTACGAGGCTGCCGTCTTTC
>JBBROE010000016.1:0-48583 GCA_038229695.1 Chitinophagales bacterium
TAATTGAGAAAAAAAGATGGCCGCTGAAACGGATCCTGACCATTGCCGGCGTTGTGGCGCTTGTCGCGCTTATTGCTGCCAGTTATTATTTCACGTCCGGCAAATCCCGGCTGAACCTGGATGTGGACCGGCTCACGATCAGTGAAATCAAAAAAGGACCTTATAAAGATAATATCCCGGTTAACGGCGTGGTGCTGCCGCTGACCTCCATTTACCTCGACGCTACGGAAGGTGGAAGGGTGGAACAGAAATTTGTAGAAGATGGCGCGATGCTTAAGAAAGGCGAGCCGATCCTGCGGCTCTCTAACACCAACCTGATGATGACGATGATGAGCCAGCAAAATACGGTATACAATACGCTGACGCAGATGCAAATCAACCAGAATGCCGCGCTCCAGAATACGGTAAACAAAAGGACTTCTATGGCGGATGTGCAGAGTTTGTACAATGAAGCACTGCGGGTTTACACGCTCGACAAAAAACTATACAACGAAAAGGCCATCGGGCTGCAGGAGTTCAAACAGGCTGAGAATAATTACAATTATTATAAAGAAAAGAAACAGCTGACCGAGCAAATCCTGCAGCAGGATTCCTTGTCTCGCGCCCAGCAGGCCGCACAGGATAAACGTTCCTACCAGGGCTCGCAGGAGGCCCTGGGCATCATGCAGCAGAAAGTGGGCGACCTGATAGTACGGGCACCTGTAGACGGGCAGCTGACCTCGCTCGATGCAGAAATCGGGGAAAATAAAAACCAGGGGCAGCGCCTGGGCCAGATCGATGTCATCAGTGGTTTTAAAGTGCGGGTGAACGTGGACGAACACTATATCTCGCGGATATTTATCGGCCAGACCGGGGAATTCACTTTTGCCGATAAAGTGTACACCCTTAAAATCAAAAAAGTATTTACGCAGGTGACCAACAACAGCTTCCAGGTAGACATGGAATTTGCCGGGCCGGTACCGCAGGGCATACGCCGCGGGCAGACCCTTCAGATTGTTCTTGCCCTGAGTGATGAAACGGTGGCTGTATTGCTACCGAAGGGCGGGTTTTTTCAGCAAACCGGCGGTAACTGGATATTTAAACTGAGCCCGGATGGAAAAACGGCTTTTAGGACGGACATCCGGCTGGGCCGGCAGAGCATCGACTTTTACGAGGTCTTGGATGGGCTTAAGCCGGGTGACCGGGTGATTACATCGAGCTATGAAAACTATGGAAACGTCCAGGAATTGGTGCTGAAGAATTAAGTGAATGTAAACCAAACCCAATTTTATGAAATCAGGGAATTGGATAAAAATAACTGTACTTGCTTTTGTTTTCCTCTGCTGCGGCCGGGTAATCCTAAACCGGCTGTTTGCCTCGCGAACGCCGACAGTGAAAGCAGCCCGTTCAGTGGCCTCCAGCCTGGAGGAAAATATGCTGACCTTTCCCGCAGCGCCGGTAAGAACCCTTATTTTTTACAGGTGAGGAAATTTACACGAACGGCAGTGACACGACGACCAGTTTGCCCTAGCTTGAATAATATAATCTTTAACCTATCAATAACGCAAAAAAATAACACATGATACTTATCAGCGGCCTCGAAAAAATCTATCGTACCGAAGAAGTGGAGACAGTAGCGCTTAACAAGCTGTCTTTCGAAGTGAAGGACGGTGAATTTGTTGCTGTAATGGGCCCGTCCGGCTGTGGCAAATCCACCCTGTTGAACATCCTTGGCCTGCTGGATGATGCCGACGCCGGCAGCTTCCTCTTCAATGGCATCGAAGTAGCCGGTTTCAATGAACGCAAGCGCGCCGAATTGCGCAAGAAGAATATTGGTTTTGTCTTCCAGAGTTTCAACCTGATCGACGAGCTCACTGTTTTTGAAAACGTAGAGCTCCCGCTGATTTACATCGGCATCAAAACGGACGAAAGAAAGAAACGCGTGGAGGAAGTGCTGGAGAAGGTCCAGATTATGCACCGGCGAAACCACTACCCCCAGCAGTTGTCTGGTGGGCAGCAACAACGTGTGGCGGTAGCCCGTGCAGTAGTTAACCGTCCCAAACTGATATTGGCGGATGAGCCTACGGGTAACCTCGACAGCAGCAATGGCAATGAAGTGATGGAAATGCTCACCGATTTAAATGAACAGGGCACGACGATCATCATGGTCACCCACAGCGAACATGATGCCCGGTACAGTCACCGTATCATCCGGATGCTGGACGGCCAGACCGTGACGGAAAACATCCTGGTATAACCATTCCGCACCAGGTTCCCCTATCGAATCATCATCAACCCCCACGCATGCTCAAAAATCTGATCAAAATTGCCTTCCGTAATTTATGGAAGCGAAAAGGCTACTCCTTCCTCAATATACTGGGCCTGTCCATCGGCATGGCCAGCGCGCTGCTCATCCTGCTATGGGTTAACAATGAAATGGGATTCGACCGTTTCTATACCAAATCGGATCGTATCTATAAACTGTATAACCGAGACATGTTCAATGGCGCCTTATGGGCCTGGAACACGACTCCCAAAATAATGGGGCCAACCATAAAAAAAGATTACCCCGAAGTGGACGACGTGGTGCGATACAGTAACATCACTTTCCTGCTCACCGTCGGTGATAAAAAACTTAACGCGCGCGGGGCTTTTGCGGACAGTGGGTTCCAGCATATGTTCACCATGCCAGTATTGGCGGGTGGGGACCGGGCAACCCTTCAGCAGCCTTATACAATGGTCATTACCGGGAAGCTGGCAAAAAAATTATTCGGCAACGACGATGCCATTGGTAAGATCATCCGGATCGACAGCAATACGAATTTTACTGTGAGTACCGTGCTCAAAGATCTGCCTGCCAACACGTCCTTTGACTTTGAATATCTGCTGCCCTGGAGTTTTATGGAAAAGCTGGGATGGAATGATCAATACTGGGGAAATAATTCGGTAAGAACATTTGTATTGCTGAAGCCAGGAGCCAGTCACGCCGCGTTCGATGCCAAGCTAAAAGATATTACGACCAGCCATTCAACGGAAACAGAAAAGGTCTTCAGTTATCCGTTCAGCCGGGAACATCTTTATGGAAAAAATGACAACGGTCAACTGGTCGATGGCCAGGTGGAGACGGTCAGGCTGTTCATGGTCATCGCTGCTTTTATCCTGTTGATTGCGTGTATCAATTTTATGAACCTTTCCACAGCCAGGAGTGAAAAAAGAGCGCGCGAAGTGGGGATACGCAAGGTTTCCGGAGCATTAAAAGGGTCGCTGATTGCACAATTCATCGGGGAGAGCATCCTGTTGTCTGCGATTGCTTTTATGGTGGCGCTGGCGATGGTGCAGCTCAGCCTGCCGGGCTTTAATACTTTGGTGGGTAAAGACCTGGTAATCGAATACGGCAACCCAATGTTTTGGTTCTTCAGTACCTCCTTCATCATCTTCACCGGGGTGCTGGCCGGAAGCTATCCTGCTTTTTACCTGTCGTCCTTTACCCCGATAACTGTTCTCAAAGGCAGCTTTAAAAAGGCGCATGCGGCTATTACGCCCCGCAAGGTTTTAGTGATAGTGCAGTTCACGTTGGCTATCGTACTAATTATCGGTACTATCATCGTAGAACACCAGATCCGGTATGCGCAGAACCGGGATGCCGGGTACAACCGTGACAACCTGGTTTATATGTTTACGCAGGGAGAGACAGATAAAAACTACCTGCTGATTAAGAATGACCTGCTGAAATCAGGGGCCGTTGTTTCGGTCACCAAATCCGCCAACCCGATCACGCAACGATGGAGTGACGGCTGGGGATACACCTGGGAAGGCAGCACGGAAACCGATAAAAAACTCGACTTCACCCGGCTTGGTTCAGATGCCAATTTCGTAAAAACCATTGGGGTTACGCTGAAGGAAGGCAGGGACATTGATGTCTATACGTATCCTACCGACAGCATGGCGGTGATGCTCAATGAATCCGCCGTTCGCTCGATGCACCTCGACAACCCGATCGGCAAACAGATCGTAAATGGGAAGGAAACCTTTCACGTTGTGGGCGTGGTCAAAGATTTTATCCTGGAATCGCCTTTCGAAAAAACCGTTAACCCGATGCTGATCCTCGGCCCCGGCAGCGAGTTCTTCCAGGTGATTCACGTTAAATTGAATGCTGCCAATAGTACCAGCGAAAACCTGGCCCGGATGGAAAAAATATTTCACCAGTATAACCCGGAATACCCGTTTGAATATGTTTTTGCCGACGAGAGCTACGCCAAAAAATTTAAGGAGCAGCAGCGGACCGGCACCCTCGCCACTCTTTTTGCCGGGTTAACGGTCTTCATCAGCTGCCTCGGCTTGTTTGGCCTGGCGAGTTACATGGCAGAGAACCGCGTAAAAGAAATCGGTGTGCGCAAGGTGCTGGGGGCATCCGTGTTCAGCATCACGGCATTGCTTTCCCGAGAGTTTCTCCAGCTGGTTTTGATTGCGCTGCTGATTGCCTCGCCCGTGGCCTGGTGGGCGATGAAGAAGTGGCTGGAGAATTACAGTTACCACATTGCTATAGAATGGTGGGTGTTTGCAGGCGCCGGCATCGTGTCCATATTAATTGCCCTGCTTACGGTCAGTTACCAGTCGGTCAGGGCCGCCATTGCCAACCCGGTACGCTCATTACGCTCAGAATAAATGCTGAAGCTAATCCGCCACTGGAAAAATTTCAGTGATCGATCACATTAAATCATCTGATCATGGAAAAAAATTATTTCAGGCTGGCCATCAGGAACCTGTTAAAATACCGGCTCATTACCGGCATCAACCTGTTCGGACTAACGGTAGGCGTCACCTGCTGCCTGCTGATTACGGCGTATATCATCCAGGAGCTGAGTTATGACCGCTATAATAAAAATGCCGCCAGGATTTACCGGGTTACCCGCAGCTTTAATAATGCAGATGGCGTCGTTTCACTAACACTGGCCACGGTTTCCCCGCCGTTTGGCTATTACCTCCCGGCAGATTTTCCGGAAATCGAAAAACAGACCCGGTTGCTAGAGGCCGGCCCGGTAGCGATTCGGTACCAGGAAAAGCTCATCAATGAACCGGACCCTTTTTTCGCGGATGAAAACCTCTTCCGGGTATTTACGGTGAACGTTCACAAAGGAGACCCGGTAACCGCCCTGGCGAATCCGTATTCCGTGATGATGACGCCACAAACTGCCAGGAAATATTTCGGGGATGAAGACCCCATGAATAAGACTGTTCGTTTTCGCAACCTTGTTAACCTGAAAGTAACGGGAATCTTCGAACCCTTTCCTGTTGCGGCCCACGTTCACCCGGCCATGCTGGTATCCTTCAGTTCACTGGCTGATACCCTGCTTTACGGCGCTGAGCAGCTGCGCACGAACTGGGGCAACAATTCTTTATTCACCTACCTGCTGCTGCCGCCGCACTATGACCCGGAAAAAATGGTAGCGCGTTTCCCTGCTTTTCTTAACAACCACATGGCGGGCCAGTACGGCGGCAAAAAGCCTTCCGATTTTACCAAGCTCGGTTTGCAGCCGCTCACGAGAATTCATCTTTACTCCCATACCGATTACGAAGCTGAAGTAAACAGCGATGCCAAACGGGTGTACATATTTTCGGCAATCGCGTTCTTTATCCTGCTGATTGCCGGGATCAATTATATGAATCTTTCCACTGCACGCTCGGCGTTACGGGCGCGGGAGATAGGTATCCGCAAAGTGCTGGGTGCTGGACGCCGGGAACTGATCTTCCAGTTTCTCAGCGAGGCGATACTGTTGTCGGCCGTCGCTATCGTACTGGGACTTATCCTACTTTACGCCGCCATGCCATGGCTAAACAGGCTGGCAGACCAGCACCTTACGTTATCACTCCTGTGGAAATGGCCGGTTTTGCTGTCGATATTGCTGGCGCCCGTGCTCATCGGCGGGCTGGCTGGTATTTACCCGGCGATATTCATGTCGCGTTTCAGCCCCATTAAAACGCTGAAAGGCCTGTTTAGCCCCGGACGCGGCACCGTTTCTCTGCGGAAGGGCCTGGTTGTTTTCCAGTTTGCGGTATCGATTGTCCTCATCATCACAACGGCTGTCGTATTCAGGCAGTTGCATTATATGCAGGATAAAGCGCTGGGATATGATCGTGAGCAGGTTGTCGTGATGAACCTGAGCAGCCAGGTTTCCGATAACTACGAAGCCTTCCGGCATGACCTGCTTTCCAATCCCTCCGTAAAAGCGCTTACCCGCTCCTCGCGCCTCCCGGGCGGCAGACTGCTCGATAATTCCGGTGCCTCCTCGCTGTCCGGCGATTCACTGGTTCCGGTAAAGACGGATATAAAATACCTCGCGGTCGATCGTGACTTCCTGCCGGCTTATGGCATTCAACTGGCCGCCGGAAGAAATTTTTCCCGCGATTTTGGAACAGACAGCTCAAATTTTATCCTCAACGAAACGGCGGTGCGGGCGCTGAACTGGCCTTCGGCGGCGGCGGCGGTCGGCAAAGACTTCCGGTACGGTTTGGTTCGGGGACATATCATCGGCGTCACCAAAGATTTTCACTTTGAAAGCATGCACCAGCCGATTGTACCGATGATCCTGGTACAGCCCGCCGGCAACCGGGATTACAATTACCTGCAGGTAAAGATCGACGGGCACAATGTTCGTAATGCGCTGGCACATATTGAACGGACCTGGAAAAAGTATTCGCCGGAAGCACCCTGGCAGGGAAACTTTCTCGCTGAAAATTTTGACGCCCTGTACCGTTCGGAGCAAAAACAGGGTGGCATCTTCACTGCCTTTTCCGGAATTGCGATCTTAATCGCCTGTCTTGGACTGCTGGGTTTATCTGCTTTCACCATCAGCCAGCGCATCAAAGAGATCGGCATCCGCAAAGTGCTTGGCGCCAGTACGGGCAGTATCGTTGAACTCTTATCGAGGGACTTTCTATTGCTGGTCGCCCTGGCTGCACTGATTGCATTTCCCGTGGCCTGGATCGCCATGCACCACTGGCTGCAGGATTTCGCTTACCACACGGGCCTGCCCTGGTGGTTGTTTCTGCTGGCCGGGGCCGTTGCCGCGATTGTGGCCTTGTTGACCATCAGCATCCAGGCGGTCAGGGCGGCCTGTGCCAACCCGGTGAAAAGCCTGAGAACCGAGTAGCGATACTTTTTTCTGTAACCGGTTAAATAAACGGTATGATAAAAAATCTCCTGCTGGTAGCCCTGCGGAACTTTAAAAGGGATAAATGGTACAGTTTTTTAAACATCCTCGGGCTGACTATCGGTATAACTTTCAGCATCCTGTTGATTTTTTATATCCGGGATGAGCTCAGTTACGACCGGTATAATGTAAACGCTGACCGAATTGTGCGGATCAATGCTTATATCCAGGAGAAAGATAAACCTGAGATGCAATGGGCCAGCACTCCTTTTCCACTTGGACCGGCGTTGAAAAAAGACTACCCGGAAGTGGAAGAGGCCGTTCGTTTTGTTGGTACCGGAAAAGTTCTTATGAAACAGGGAACACTCCGGTTCTATGAGGATAAAATTTTTATCACAGACAGCAATGTGTTCCGGGTCTTTCCCGCCGTATTCATCGAAGGAGACCCGCGGACGGCGCTGCTGGAGCCAAAGTCGCTGGTACTGACCAGGGCACTCGCCGAAAAATATTTCGGGAAAAGTAAGTCCTGTGTCGGAAAGTTTATACAAAATGATAAGGGTGAAATCTATAAAGTGACCGGCGTGGTTCGAGACGTGCCCGCGCATTCGCACCTGATCTACCGGGCTTTGGTTTCAAGAAGTACCCTGCCACCCGATTTCGCCAATAACTGGGGCAGCTTTAATTTCTATTGCTATGTTTTACTGCGGCCACATACGAATGTTGCAACGTTCCAGCAAAAGCTGTTGCCGATGTATGATCGTTACCTGGCATCGATCTTCCGGCAGTTTAATGTTGCGGTAAAATTTGTCGCGCAACCCATCACGTCCATCCATCTGCATTCAACGGTCTCCGGGGAGCCGGAAGAACTGGGCAGTATATCATACATCTATATTTTTTCCGCCGTCGCCCTTTTTATGCTGCTTATCGCCTGTATCAATTATATGAACCTGACCACTGCCCGGTCAGCCCGCAGGGCCCGGGAAATCGGCATCCGTAAAGTGAGCGGTTCCACCCGTCGGCAACTGGTGGCACAGTTCCTGGCAGAGTCAGTACTCACCACCCTTTTCGCGCTGCTGCTCAGCATTGGCTTACTGGCCCTGCTGTTGCCATCCTTCAATTCCATTGCCGGTAAAGACATTTCATTTTTTACAATCGCCGAACCCGGAACGCTCGGGCTGTTGTTCGGAGTAGTGGTATTTGTAGGACTGGTGGCAGGCAGTTACCCCGCTTTCTACCTGGCTTCCTTCAACCCGGTGGGTACTTTAAAAGGCAACCTGTCGAAAGGATCCGGCCATGCTATCCTCAGGCGATCGCTCGTGGTGCTGCAGTTCAGCATTTCCATGATCATGATGATATGCACCTGGGTGGTATATATCCAGTTGCGGTTCCTGCGGAATGTTGACCTGGGCTTCAATAAAGAACAGGTGCTGCTGGTGAATGCTTATTCCGATGAAGATCTTCGCTCCCGGATTACCGGCTTTACGGATGCTGCGAGAAAAATGCCGCAGGTCCTGTCTGCTGCCACGGCCCAGAATTACCCGGGCAGCGGCAATATGAATTTTAACCTGTTTTCAGTGGAAACCGCCAATGGATACAAAGACCAGGGCATCAGCACCTATGCGGTTGATGAACGCTACCTTGAAACATTAGGGATAGAACTGAAACAGGGACGGAATTTTACGGGCTTGTCCGATACCCTGCATGGGGCGCTGGTGAATGAGAACCTGGTGAAATTTTTCAAGTGGGATAACCCCGTCGGCAAACGCATAAAATTCCCGGGCGATACGTCGGGTCGTTATTTGCAGGTTGCAGGCGTCATAAAAGATTTCAATCAGCAGTCGCTTTATAATCCCATAACCCCGCTGCTGATCACGTACAGTCCGCACAACTACGGCATGCTGTTGAAACTCAGCCCGCAAAATATCACCGGGTCCATTGCCGGAATCCGGCAGCTCTGGCAGAACAGTTTTCCCAACCTGCCTTTTGCCTATACTTTCCTGGACCAGGACTTCGATTCACAATACGCAGCCGACCAGAAACGCGGAAAAATCTTCATGGTGTTTTCGATCCTCACGATCCTCATCACCTGCCTCGGGCTGCTCGGGCTTGTTGCCTTCACCACCCAGCAGCGGCAGAAAGAAATCAGTATTCGCAAAATACTGGGTGCAGGAACCGGCACCCTGGTACCGCTAATCACCAACGGGTTTATGGCACTGGTCGGTCTTTCCTGTCTTATTGCCTTCCCGGTGGCATGGTTGTTTATGGACAAGTGGTTGAACGTATTTCCGTACAACAGCGGGCTCACTATTTTCCCGTTCCTGCTTTCTGCACTGAGTGTCTTGGTCATAACCATGCTTACCGTCATCTTTCATACCGTTAAGGCTGCACTGGCGAACCCGGTCGTGAGCTTGCGGACCGAGTAAAACAGGAACGATTAAAATCGAGACACCGTTCCCAATACCCGTTTTCAACAATAACTATTAAAACCAGCTATGTTCAGGAATTACCTCATTATTGCCTGGCGGAATATCGCCCGCAATAAAATTTACAGCCTTATTAATATCGCAGGCCTTGCCATTGGTATCGCGGCAGGACTGCTCATATTCACGGTGGTAACTTTCGAACTGAGCTATGACAAATTCCAGGCGCATTACGATGGCATCTACCGGATCGTTACCGACACCCGGGAAGGCAATGGCAACATTGGTTATAACGAGGGCGTGTGTACGCCAGTAGCCAAAGCTATGCAGACCGATTTTCCGCAGCTGGCCGCGATGGCTACCGTAAATATTGCCGACGGTAGCCAGGTGACGCTGCTGGGATCTGATCCCAACAAACAGGTGGCCAGTACTACTAAGTTCATAGAAAAAAAAGGCATCATATTTACCGGCCCCTCCTGGTTCAGCATCTTTAACAGTCAGTTTCTTGCCGGTGATGCACACACCCTGGAAGAACCGGGTCATACCATTTTGGATCAATCCACTGCCAGGCGATATTTTGGAGACTGGAAGCTGGCCGTAGGTAAATACCTGCTGCTGGACAATGCCATCCTGTTGAAAATTACCGGCATCATCGCGGACGCGCCGGCCAACACAGACTTCCCGGTAAAAATCCTGGTGGCCTACGAAACGTTGAGGCGCCAGGGTGCCCGGTACGGCTACAGCCAGGATTGGGGTACGCTCAGCAGTACATCGCAACTCTATGTGCTTGTGCCGAAGGCTTTCCACATGGCCGAACTCGATGCGCAACTACTTCGCTTTAACAAAAAATTTTATCCTGCCTCTCCAGGAAGGGCAGACCGGTACAACCGGTGGCAGCCATTGCGTGATCTCCATTTTGACCCGCATTACGGTACAATGGGACCTCACGTAGCCAGCAAACCGGTTTTGATTACCCTGTCCCTGATAGGCTTGCTGATTATCGTGATGGCTGCCATCAATTTCATTAACCTCTCCACTGCACAGGCGGTCGGGAGAAGCCGGGAAGTGGGTATCCGCAAGGTGATGGGCAGCAGCCGGAGCCAGCTCATCGCACAGGCGCTTGGAGAAACCGGTCTGCTGGTACTGTTTGCCCTCGTGTTGGGCATCCTGTTGTCCGTGCTGTGCAAACCCTTGCTGTCGCAAGTTTCTAATGTTCCGCCGGCAATTCACCTTGTCACCGCCCAGACTTTTCTTTTTGCCACAATAGCTTTCACCAGTATTACGCTGCTGGCCGGCACCTATCCCGCGCTGGTACTGTCGGGTTTTAAGCCGGCACAGGCCCTGAAGAATAAAATCAGCGCCGCATCGGTTGGCAATATATCCTTACGGCGCGTGCTGGTTGTGACCCAGTTTACGATATCGCAGGTATTGATGGCCGGTACGATCATCGCCATAGCACAAATGAATTTTCTCCGCAACGCTGATCTTGGATTTAACCGCGATGCGGTGCTGGTAGTGCCCGCGTATGCTGACAGCGCCATGGCCGGCAGGATGGCACCGTTGAAACATGACCTCCTCCGCAACCCTTCCGTGGAAACCGTTTCCTTTGCCAGTGATGAAGCGTCTTCGGATAACAACTGGGCATCCAATTTTGCGTCCGACTATAAAAGGGACGAGGATTACCCGGTTTTTTTTAAGTACGCCGATAAGGATTACGCCGCTGTGTTCGGCCTGAAATTACTCGCGGGCAGATGGTATGATGCCGCGGATACGGCCAGGGAATTTGTCGTCAATGAAACCCTGCTGAAAAAAACCGGGCAGGCTGATCCGCAGCAGGCCATTGGCAAAATGCTGCGGGTCGGCGGCGGCCCCTGGCGGGCTATTGTAGGCGTAGTGCGGGACTTTAAGATGAACTCGCTGCGGGAAGTCGTGAAACCCCTGCTGCTGACCACCGGGCGAAGCAATTACTATACCGTCAATATCAAAATCCGCCCGGGCAACCTGGCTACAACCGCGGAGCAGATCAAAGTACTTTGGGAGAAAACCTACCCGGAATACGCATATTCCGCGCATTTTTCTGATGACACGATCCAGGCATTTTACCAGCAGGATAAACAAATGGCACTCCTTTATAAAATGTTTGCCGGCATCGCAATTTTTATTTCCTGTCTCGGGCTGTATGGCCTGGTATCTTTTATGGCGGTACAAAAAACAAAAGAAGTGGGTATACGGAAGGTGCTCGGTGCCAGTATCCCCAGTATTGTGTTGATGTTCTCCAGGGAATTCACGGCACTCATTGGCATCGCGTTTTTGCTTGCCGCACCCCTGGCGTGGTATGGGATGTCACAATGGCTGCAGAATTTTGCTTTCCGGGTAAATATTGGCTGGACCACATTTTTATTCGCCATAACGGCTACCCTGCTCATCGCCTGGGTAACAGTCGCCTACCGCGCTGTCAGGGCGGCACTGGCAAACCCCGTAACTAGCCTGCGCAATAAATAATCGCCGCTACAGCGCTGAAGTAGCCACACAAAAATGACAACATGATCAAGAATTTGTTCCGGACCACCATTCGGAGATTCCGCAACCGGAAAGCCTTTACGCTGATCAATATAGCCGGGCTTGCAACGGGCATCAGTGCCGCGCTGGTCATCTTTCTCATCGTGTATTATGAATATAGTTTTGACCGGTTTGAAAAAAACCCTGACCGCATCTACCGCGTAGTCATCGATGCGCGTTTTAATGGGGTAGATGGACATTCTGCCGGTGTACATGCACCGTTGGCAAAGGCGGTAGCCCGAGAAATGACCGCGATACAGGAAACCGTACCCGTGATGGGATTCCAGGGCGACGGCAAAGTGAACGTGGAAGTGACCCGGCCAAAACATGCACCCCTGCTTTTCAAAGACCAGGAGGGCATTGTATTTACCAACGACGCTTATTTCCGGCTTTTCCCTTATCACTTCCTGGCAGGGAGCCCTTCGTCTGCGCTGCAGGCACCATTTTCGGTTGTACTTACCCGGGAGCGCGCCCGTCAGTATTTTCCCGGGCTGGCGCCAGGTGCGGTGGTGGGTAAATCCCTGGTTTACCATAAGGACGTGCAGGTTACCGTCTCGGGCATAGTGGACAGCCTGGCTGGACGGACCGATTTTACCGCAAAAGAATTCATCAGTTATGCAACGATAGAAAAAACGAACCTCAGCAAGGATTTTATGATGCAGGTCTGGGACGACTGGATGGCGTATTCCATGCTGCTGGTGAGGATTTCGCCGGGCGCCTCTGCGGCAACGGCGGAGGCCGGGATAAACGTACTGTTGAAAAAATACAATCCTACCAGCTACCGGAATGCTGACAACTATGTACGCCTGCATTTCCAGCCGCTGCGCGACATTCATTTTAATTTCCTGTACCAGTCTCCCGGCATCAGAACTGCCGACGCGAAAACCATGGAGGGATTACTGGTGGTAGCAGCCTTCCTGTTGTTGCTGGCTGTAATCAATTTCATCAACCTCACCACGGCGCAGGCCGCTGGAAGGGCAAAGGAAATCGGGATCCGAAAAACATTGGGGAGTTCTAATCAACAACTGCTGTTTCAATTCCTGGAAGAGACCTGGCTGCTTACCCTGCTTGCCGCGATATTGTCGGTGGCTTTATTGCCTTTATTTCTACACGTATTCCAAAGTTTCATTCCGCCCGGCCTTTCGCTGGAGGCCATTCCCACATCCGCCATCCTCTTTTTTTTACTGCTGCTGGTGATCGTCGTCGGCTTTGCGGCCGGCATTTATCCGGCGCTGGTACTTTCCCGTTATAAACCCATATCGGTATTAAAGAGCCAGTCCGTGATACTGCAGGGAGGCAGTCGTTCCGCTGTTGTGCGTAAGGTGCTTACGGTGGCACAGTTCGGCATTGCGCAGTTTTTCCTGATTGCCACCCTGCTGGTGGCCAAACAAATTAATTACGCGCTCCAGGCTGATGTTGGATTCAATCATGAAGCGGTTGTGACCGCAGAACTTCCCGCTAGCGAAAAAGGGCAGCACCGCGCTGCGCTGATGCAGGAGCTGAGCACACTTCCGGGCGTCGCGATGGTGAGTTCCGGATTCCTGGCCCCTGCCGATAAAGGCATGGCCTTTACCAACATCGCCTATTTCGACGGGCATAATGACGTCTTCCCCCCCGGGAACGTACAAATCAGATGGGGCGACGATAAGTACATTAACGTCTACCAGATGCCACTGCTGGCGGGCAGGAACCTGCTGCCTTCAGACAGTATCAGGGAGTTTCTCATCAACGAGACGTATGCGCATGCTATCGGTTTCGCCAACGCGGCGGATGCCCTCGGCGTTTCACTGAGCTGGAACAAAAAACACATCCCGGTTGTGGGCATACTCAGGGATTTTCATGACCAGTCGATGCGTGCGCCCATCAGCAGTGTAGTACTGGGTGGCAGCAATGGTTCTACCCTTCACATCAGGCTAAAGGATCATTCCGCCAACACGGACAGCTGGCCGAAAACCATGGCCGCTGTTGAAACCCTGTATCACCGCTATTATCCCGGAGAAATCTTCACGTACAACTTCGTGGATGACCTGATCGCCGGTTTCTACAGCAGTGAGAAAAACACAGCCAGCATACTGAGCTGGGCAACCGGCATGGCCATTTTCATCAGTTGCATCGGCCTGCTTGGGCTGGCGTTGTTCAGCGCCGAGGTACGACTGAAAGAAATTGGGGTAAGGAAAGTGCTGGGAGCCTCGGTAACATCTATCGTAACGCTGCTCTCAGCGGAGATGCTGAAACTGGTGGTTCTGGCTTTCCTGATAGCCGCTCCCCTGGCCGGCTGGGCAATGTACCGATGGCTGCAGCAGTATGCTTTTAAAACCACTATGAGCTGGTGGATTTTTGCCCTGGCGGGGACAGGCATGCTGGTCGTTGCCCTGGTTACGCTGGCGATGCAGACCATGAAAGCAGCCCGAATGAACCCGGTTCACAGCCTTCGGTCTGAGTAAGCGGACACAGACCGTCCGTTTCCGGACAGCCCGGTCCTGGCCGACGTTCGCAATCACTTCATAAACAACCTTTACTGTTCCGGCACGGCGGTTGACCGGCTATCGGGTAGCGCACCCGCCTGTGCTGAAGTTCGTTCACGCTAAACCGTTGTTTATGTTTTTCAGTTACGTCAAAATAGCCTGCAGGAATCTCTGGCGCAACAAGGGCTTTTCCGCCATAAATATTTTCGGCCTTACCCTGGGTATCGCCACCTGCCTGCTCATCCTGTTGTATGTGCAGCATGAACTGAGCTATGACCGCTTCAATAAAAATGCGGACCGCATCGTTCGGGTGGTATTCCGGGCAAAAGTGCAGGGGCAGCAGCTACGGGAAGCGAATGTATTTCCCCCGGTGGCGAAAACGTTACTGGCGAACTATCCTGAAGTGGAAGCGGCCTGCCGGCTGAGCAATGCCGGTACCACCCTGCTGGCGTATGGCGACCAGGCCTTCCTGGAAAAATCCCTCGTTTTCGCGGATCCGGATGTCTTCCGGATTTTCAGTTTCCCGCTGGAGCGCGGCGACGCGGCGACCGCGCTGAGCCGACCCAACAGTGTCGTCGTTACCCGTGTGGCGGCAGCCAAATATTTCGGGAAGTTGGACCCTATCGGGAAAATAATCGAAGATAAAACACATGGAATAAGGTATACGGTAACCGGCCTGATGGATGCCATCCCGGAAAACGCACATTTTCACTTCGACCTGTTTGCCTCGATGGCGAACAACCCCGATGCGGCTTCGGCGTCGTGGATGAGCTCCGGTTATTTTACGTACCTGCTGCTGAAAAAAGGAACCAATGCGGGCACACTCGAGTCCGCATTTCCCGCGATGCTGAACCGATACATGGGTCCGCAAATCCTGCAGGCGATGAACCTTTCCCTGGCCGATTTCACCAAAAATGGCAACCAGATCGGGCTTTACCTGCAGCCGCTGGCCGACATCCATCTTCATTCTGATTTCACCAACGATTTTGAACCGTACGGGGATATCCGGTACATCTACATATTCAGCGCCATCGCGCTGTTCATGCTGCTGATTGCCTGCATCAATTTTATGAACCTGAGTACGGCCGGTGCAGCCAGGCGTGCACGGGAAGTGGGCATCCGCAAGGTCATGGGATCGGGTCGCCCGCAACTGGTCGCCCAGTTCCTGGCAGAATCCATTCTGATTGCCCTGGCGGCACTAGCCCTATCGGTGTTCCTGGTAAAGGCCGTTCTCCCGTTTTTCAATGAGTTATCGGGGCGTTCCCTGCAATTCGATATTAATGAACAGGTATGGCTGCTCCCGGCGTTGCTGGCGATTGGCATAGTGACGGGTCTTTTTGCTGGCAGCTACCCCGCCTTTTTTCTTTCGGCTATGGACCCGGTCACGGTACTGAAAGGCAGGTTTACAGCGGGTAAAAAGAGCAGGGTGCTACGCAGCGGACTGGTCGTTTTCCAATTTTCAATTTCCATTGTACTGATGATCTGCACGGCAGTGGTGTACCGCCAGCTCTCATACATCCAGCACAAGAAACTCGGGTATGTGAAAGACCAGGTGCTGGTGCTGCCCGCCTGGCAACTGGGGAGTAAGTCGGCCGTACTCCGCGACCAGCTCCATTCCGACCCGAGGGTGTTGCGGATAAGCAAGTCTGATTTCCTGCCGGCCGGGCCGAGCAACAGCAACAATTTTTTTATTTATACCGGTGAGGTATCCGCACAGATAAAATCTATTCGCTACGAGGTGGATGAAAACTATATTCCCACGCTGGGCATGCAGCTTGCGGCCGGCAGAAACTTTGAGGCCGATATGCCTACCGACAGTACCGCCCTGATCATAAGCGAAACCGCGGCAGCCGCACTGGGTCTCGGCAACGGGCAAGCGGCTATCGGCAAGATGGTGCTCCACACCAACAACGGGATCACGGAAAGGTTTCGCGTGATTGGCGTCGTAAAGGATTTTCATTTTAAGTCGCTCCATGAAAAAATAGCGCCGCTGGTCATGACGCTCACGCGAAATTCCGGCACCCTCATTTTGAAGACGGCTGCTATTAATACGGCCGAGCTTCTGACCTCGATCAAAGCGGAATGGACTGTCCTGGATCCCGCTATCCCCTTTAGCTATTCCTTCCTTGACGACCGGTTTGCCGCTACCTACCGGGCGGAAGAAAATACGGGTAAGCTACTGGTCGTCTTAGCGGGCCTTACCATTTTCGTTGCCTGCCTTGGGCTGTTTGGCCTGGCTACCTTTACCGCGCGGCAACGATTTAAAGAGATTGGCATCCGGAAAGTACTGGGCGCCAGTGTCGGCGGTATCGTGCAGTTGTTGTCCGCAGAATTTCTCCGGCTGGTGTTACTGGCACTGGTGATTGGGGCGCCGGTCGCCTGGTGGGCCATGCATACCTGGCTGGAAGATTACGAGTACCGCACTGCCATTCCATGGTGGATCTTTTTATGGGCTGCTGCGGCCGCCGCATTCATTGCTATTTGCACCGTGGGCCTGCAGGCGCTGCGGGCAGCGCTGGCCAACCCTGTAAACAGCCTGCGCAATGAATAAAACCGCCAGTGCGCAGGCACTGATCCCCCTTGCACCGCAGCTGAAGGGTGCGACGCAACGATGCCGGGAGCCGATCGGCAGCCAGGCCCAAAAAAATGATTGGGTATTTGGTAAGCGGGCCGGTGGTAAAAGATGTCCGTTACCGGCCAGTGGTTCTTCCCTAACGGACACCTGCACACGAACAGCATAAATAGCGCCCTATCCTTCTATCAAGCTAGTCGGTGGCATACCGGTTGACGTTTTTTCAATACCGCGAAAATAGGTACCATGATTAAAAATTACTTGTTCGTTGCCCTTCGCTCCCTCCGGAAAAACCCGGTGTATTCAGCCATTAATATCGGCGGTCTCAGCCTGGGCCTTGCAGCCTGCTGGCTGATCACGCTGTACGTTAGCCATGAACTCCGTTACGACAGCTTCAACAAAAAGGCGGCGCGCATCTACCGGGTGGTACAGCATGGCCGGTGGACCGGCGGGCAGTACGACCTGGCCGTTACCCCTGCGCCGCTGGCACGGGCTATGGCCAGTGAATTTCCCGGTGTAGAATCAACCGTGCGCCTGGATGCCGAGGGCGGAGGCACCGCAACGTACCACAACCGCCAGTATACGGTTAACGATATGCTGTTTGCCGACAGCTCCGTATTTGGCGTATTCACGTTTCATTTTTTATATGGCGATGCCAGGAGCGCATTGACGGCTCCCAACAGCATTGTGCTGACGAAATCGCTGGCCCGTAAAATCTTTGGCGCCGAAAGCAATGCGCCCGGTAAAATAATAAGTTTTGGAAACGACAAGGCCACCCGCGTTACCGGTGTGATCGACGACGTACCGGAAAATGCACATTTTACTTTCAGCGCGCTGCGGTCGATGCCGCCAACCGGGGGCGATTGGAAAAATGCTTACCTCTATACCTACCTCCTGCTCAGGGAAAATGCGGCGGTAGCTGCGTTGGAAAAAGACTTACCCGCGTTCTACCGGAAATACGGGCTTGGTGAAACCGGTGAGGAAACCTATAACGTGGAGCTACAACCGCTAACAGATATTCACCTGCACTCACACCTTGCGTATGAAATGAGCGACAATGGCAACATCACCTATATCCGTATATTCTCGCTGGTGGCGCTGCTGATCCTGCTCATCGCTTCTATCAATTACATGAACCTGAGCACCGCGCGTTCTTCCCTCCGGATAAAGGAAGTGGCGGTACGTAAAGTAAATGGATCAGGCCGCGTACAGCTGGTGCTCCTGTTTCTGACGGAGTCTGTCGTGGTGACACTGATGGCTGCCGGGCTGGCGATGGTGATGGTGCAGCTGGGGATGGAGTGGTTCCGGCATTTTACCGGTAAGCCTATTTCGTTGTGGCAGCTCGGTACCAGGCGCACACTCGGCGGGCTGATCATTTTTTCCCTCCTGGCCGGTTGCCTGAGCGGTATTTATCCCGCGCTGTTCCTGTCTGGCTTTAAACTCATTCCCTCGCTAAAGGGGGCGCGTCCACAGCACGGTGGCCACCTTGCTTTCCGGCGATCACTGGTGGTGTTCCAGTTTATCGTGACGACTGCCCTGATGGCGGGTTCATTCGTCATCCGCAGGCAGCTTGAGTATGTGAACCATACTGACCTTGGATTTAACCGGCAGCAGGTCCTTTCCTTTCACCTGCCGCAAGCGCTCCGCAACCGCATTCCGCAAATGGAACAACAGCTGCTGCTGCACAGCAGTATTGAAAGTGTCGCTACGGCGAGCAACCCCATCGGCAACAATAATATCGGTGGCCGCGATTTCAGCACCATCGCCGAAGGCAAAACAACCGCCATCAAAGACAAGGCAAACCTGTTGCAGGTTGATGAAGATTTTATCCCAACCTTACAGATACAGGTGAAGTGGGGCCGGAATTTTTCCCCGGGCATGAAGACCGACAAAACCCAGCAGGTGCTGGTTAATGCCACCCTCGCGGCAAAAGCGGGTTGGAAGGATGCCGTCGGTCATCGCCTGCAGCTGGGAACAGACGAACAAAACCGGCCGGTGATGTACCAGGTCGCCGGCGTGGTCAAGGATTTCAATATTTATTCTTTGCAGCACCGGATAGAGCCATTTATCCTGCAGTTGCCGCCGCAGGAAAACGACCGCGACAACATGTATGTCCGCGTGCGTGCAGGCATGCTGGCGGAGGGCGTAACTACCCTCGGCACGGTATTTAAAAATATGGCGCCCAACCAGGCGTTCGATTACAGTTTTGTGGATCAGAATTTTGCGCGCCAGTATGCATCAGAAGCCTTGTAGGGACAGCTGTTGCTGATCTTTACCCTACTGGCGATTGGCATCGCCTGCCTGGGATTGTTTGGGCTGGTTACGTTTACCGCTGAACAACGGAGGAAAGAAATCGGGATTAGGAAAGTGCTGGGCAGCAGTGTGGGCAGCATCATCTGGTTGCTTGCGCGCGACCTGGGCCGACTGCTGATGTTGTCTGTTGTGATTGCTGTTCCCGTCGCGTGGCTGATGACGCATCGGTGGCTGGAGGATTTTGCCTACCATGTTTCACCGGAGTGGTGGATATTCGCTTCCGCGGCCCTGATAGCCGCAGCGATAGCGATGGCCACTGTAATCAGCAGGGCAGCGAAGGCAGGCCGGGCCAACCCGGTCACGACGCTGCGTACCGAATAAGAACGTTTCGCCCGTCATTTTGCATTTTTATAGAGAATAGAAACCAAAACCAATAAACCGATCATGTTCAGGAATTACCTTATTGTTGCCGTTCGCAACCTGCGCAAAAGAAAAATTTTTTCTGCCATCAACATTATTGGTCTTGCGGTTGGCATAGCCGTGTTCTTCCTCATCTTTGAATACGTTGCCGCCGAATGGAACAGCAACCGCTTCAATAAAAATTTTGATCGGCTCTACCGGTTAGGCGCGGTGGACACCAAAGGCAAAGAGGAATCCTACATCGCTCCGGGATTTACCTACCCCCTGAAGCAGCAGATCGGGGGGATTGAAGCGATTACCCGCGTGACTGACGATCTCGGCAGCGGTGTCGCCAGCCTGCCTGCAGACAACAAGGGAACGATAAAGTCTTTCCGGGAAGAACACATCTGTTATGCGGACAGTAATTTCTTCCGTATATTTTCCTTTCCGCTGGTGGCCGGTCAGGCGAGCCTCGCCAACCCCAATGCCGTACTGCTGTCATCGGCGACAGCACAGAAATTTTTCGGCACAACACGCGCCACGGGAAAAACCATTACGATCAGTAACCAGTTCGGAAAGAGTGACTTTACGGTGAGTGGGGTATTTGACGACAAAGCGGACCAGTCAGACATCAAACTGTCCATTGTGCTGTCCATGGAGTACCTCGCTATTGCCGCCAACCGCCATGGCAATGACTGGGCCGATCCGGCTACGCTGGAGAACAGCTTTGTCAGTTGCTTTGTAGTGCTGCGGCCTTCCGTGCGGCCGGAACAGGTCAGGATGGCGATGGAGGATTTCGCGCATCGGATGAGTCCAACCACTGCCGGAACCAAAGTGGTGCTGCAGCCTTTCTCTGCACTTCACCTGGCGCCTGATTTCAGTTATCCGCACCCGACCTTTGGCAGCCTCAAACTGGTGACCATGCTGCTGTCGGTGGCCATTCTCATCCTGCTTATCGCGTGGATCAATTATATCAACCTGTCGACTGTGCAAGGCATTACCCGCAGCCGGGAGACTGGGGTCAGGAAAGTGCTTGGCGCCAGCCGTTCGCAGCTGCGCTGGCAGTTCATGGCCGAGACCTTCCTGCTTACGGCAATCGCCGCCGCGGTGGCCATCGTGCTGCTGCAGCTGCTCCAGGGGCTGTTCAATACATTCACGGGAAAACAACTATCCGCGGGGCAGATCGAAAGTGGCTGGTTCTGGCCTGCGGCAATGGCATTCGTCGTGCTCGGTGCCATTGGTTCGGGCGCCTATGTGTCGATGGTGATGAGCAGTTACAGCCCGGCACTCGCATTGAAGCCCGGTATAACGCCTACCAGCAGTCGCAGTACCCTTCGGCGCGGACTGGTTGTATTCCAGTTTGCCGTATCCATTATTTTTATCGTCTCCACTTTTGTGCTGTACCGCCAGCTGCAGTACATGAAAAACAGCCGGCTGGGTATGGACTTGTCGCAGGTGCTGGTGGTAAGAGGTCCGAACGTGACCGGTCCGGGGCAGGGAGCAAGGAACAGCGCATTTATGGGAGAACTTGGCCAGCTATCTTTTGTGCAGAAACTGGCTGCCTCCAACAATGTACCGGGCAGGGGATATAACTTTTCGGTTGACCACGTTACGCGGATGCCGGGGCAGAGGGGGGATGATAAAAAAAGCTACCGGATGTTTATTACGGACGAGCGGTATTTTGATACGTACGCGATCTCTTTTCTGTCCGGCAATGTGTACAACCGCGAACAGGTGCAACTGGGCTGGTCAAAATCTAGGAAGATTGTATTAAACCGCCGTGCAGCGGAAGCCATTGGATTTAACCCGGCGGCATCCGCCACGGGGCAGCAGGTAAACTGGGCCGGGGATACTTACCAAGTATCGGGGGTAGTGGAGAATTACCACCATCTTTCGCTCCAGAACAGCATTGACCCCGTGATTTTCCTGCCACTCGCCGCCTCGGGTTATTACAGCATCAAGACGACCACCGACCAGTTGCCGGCTAAGATCGATCGCATCCGCCAGTTGTATAATCATTATTTTAATGGCAACCCGTTCGAGTACTTTTTTGCCGCAGACGATTTCAACCGGCAGTACACAACGGAACAGCAACTGGGCAATGTATTTATCATTGCGGCTGTGCTGGCGATCATCATCGCCTGCCTCGGCCTGTTCGGGCTGGCGGCCTTCACGGCCCGGCAGCGTACCCGGGAAATCGGGATAAGAAAGGTGCTGGGGGCCGGCATTGGTGATATTGTGGCGCTGCTCTCCTACGATTTTGTGAAACTGGTACTCCTCGCGATCGTCATTGCGGTGCCGTTGGCGGCGTGGGCCGGCCATAGCTGGTTACAGCAGTTCGCCTACCATGCCGCACTGCCCTGGTGGATTTTTGCGGCCGCCGGGTCAGCAGCCCTGTTGATTGCAGTGATTACGGTCAGCTTCCAGGCCATCAGCGCCGCGGTGGTTAACCCCGTCAGCAGCCTGAAATCCGACTGATTAATTCCGAAACAGTTCGTAGGTTACGTCCGCAAGCGGACAAAAAGTGTCCGATACCGTACACCGGCCTGTCGGGCTGCTCCCATAAACCCTTGCCAGGTAAGGATTTGCCAGTTGGCACAACAGTTGAAAAAAACGCAGCATGATCATCCAGTTACAACATATCTCGAAATGGGTTACCGTGGGCGGCGTACGCACCTTCCTGCTCAAAGATGTAAACTTGTTCATTCAACCCGGTGAATTTGTATCCGTCATGGGGCCCTCCGGCAGCGGCAAATCCACGCTCCTGAACATCATCGGGATGCTGGATACGGCAGCTGAAGGCGACTATCTTTTTCTTAACGAGAATGTAAATAAATTGAAGGAGAAGGCGCGGTCAGCACTGTATAAAAAATACATCGGCTTTGTATTCCAGGCTTATCATTTGATTGACGAGCTGACAGTGTACGAAAATATCGAAACGCCGCTCATCTACCAGCAGGTCAGCGCCGGGGAGAGAAAAGCCATGGTGGCCGACATGCTCGACCGGTTTAATATCGTCGGTAAAAAAGACCTTTTTCCACCCCAGTTATCAGGCGGGCAGCAACAGCTGGTGGGTATCGCGAGGGCCCTCGTGGCCGGTCCCAAACTCATCCTGGCCGATGAGCCCACCGGCAACCTCAATTCAAAGCAGGGAGAGGAAATTATGGAGCTTTTTAAGCAACTGAATGCAGAAGGGGTAACGATCATCCAGGTCACCCATTCCGAAAAAAATGCGGAATATGGCACCCGGATTATCAACCTGCTCGATGGCAGGATTGAAAATTAACCCGGGAGCGGGTAGTAACAAAGGCCTTCGGCCGCACGTATCATTCATCTTATAAATGCCGCACAGGATATGAAGTTATTCCAGTTATTGACGTTTGCGATCCTACCACTGGCTACGGTTTCCGCGCAGGACAGCAGCCGCCGGTACATTTCCCTGAGAGAAGCGATTGAAACCGGCATCAGCAACAATGCCCTTGTTAAACAGGCCGAATTTCAGAAAGACGTTACCGGGGTATACCTTAACCAGGCTAAAGGCAACCTCATTCCGCAGGTTGGTGGCAACATCAATCATTACCTCAACCAGGGCCGCAGCATCAACCCCGCCAATAACGGATACATCAACCAGCAGCTCACTACGGCCAATTATACGCTGGCAGGTAACGCTACGCTCTTCAACGGCCTGTTCCTCCTCAATAACCTTAAAAAAAATGAGTATGCGTATGCAGCTGGAAAACTCGACTGGGAATACGCTAAAGAAAAGCTCATGCTCGATATCCTGCAGGCCTATGTGATGATGCTCACCAATACCGACCTGCTCGACCAGGCGCGGCGGCAGGCCGACGTCACCCGGCAGCAGGTACAGCGGCTGGAAACCATGAACCGCGAAGGTGCAATCCGGCCTTCCGACCTGTCCGACCTCCAGGGACAATATGCCAGCGATCAGCTAGCGTTTATCAACGCCGGAAATGCGCTTGATCAGGCCCGTTATACGCTGGTACAGCTCCTGAATATTCCGTACGATGCACGTATACAGGCCGCGTCGATGTCTTCAGACCAGTTTAACCTTATTTATGGTGATACGCCGGACAGCATCTACCGCGCAGCCGAAGCACAGCTGGCGGTTATCCGCTCCGCTGATCTAAAAGTGAAAAGTTTCCGGGCAGCGGTCCAGGCGGCGAAAGGCAGCCTCTACCCCAGCCTGGGTATCGGGGCCGGCATCAGCACCAACTATTCAAGTCTCGCGCAGGATGCCGCGAATAACAAAATTGCCTACGACAACCAGCTTAAAAATAATTACGGCACTTATATCGGCGCCGGTATCAGCATCCCCATCCTCAATAACCTCCGTTTCCGGAACCAGGTAGCGCTGGCGAAAATTGATTATAAATCTGCCACATTTTCCGCCACCACGGCCCGCGTGCAGCTGCGGCAGAACGTGGAAAGGGATTATTTTGACATGACGGCCTCAGTCAACCGCTATCGCACACTGGTTCAACAGGTCGAGGCTTACAATACCTCGTTCCACGCCGCGGATACCCGGTTCACGGAAGGGGTGGGTACGGTCGTCGATTACCTGATCGCCAAGAACAACCTCGATCGCGCAAAAACCAACCTCATCACCGGCAGGTACGATTATCTGCTGCGTACCAAGATCCTGGACTACTACCAGGGCAAGCCGCTCTGGTAAGATCAAACCGACGGTATGAAATACGCGCGTGAGCCCAGCAGTGGTGCCCGGAGCCGCTGTTGTTGCGTCGCACACTTGTACCGTTAACCCCGGGGCAGCGACGGCAGCCTTCAAGGCATTTCGCCCATGTGAAAAAAGAAAAATCACCATTCTGGAAACGCTCCTGTTCGGCGAAGTGCCCGCCTTCCCGGTCAAATTACCATCCATGGGAAATGCCTCCCGGCAAAACAGTCCCGTTTACTGCACCCTTTTTCAACGGTCGCGCCTTTACGGGTACCCGGCAACGGCGAGCTGGAACCGTACCGAAAGATTTTACTAACCAGCCCGTTATTTATCGTTATATTTATTAGGTCAGCCTACTGCGCAAATACGCCGGCTGGCACCTGCCTGTAATCAGACTGCTCTATGGCTGCATAACGGGGTCGCCGAAAACCGCCCAGAGTAGGCATCAAAAAACAACCGCATATGAAACAAAAATCCCCTTTATTCGCCTGCCTGGTATTTTTATTTTTGTCGGCCTGTAATAACGGAAGCCCGGCAACCATGGCAGACACCAATGCAGATACCTCGAAAATGGCTGTCATGGCTGCACCGCCCACGGCTCCCGCAGCCGCCCCGGCAGACAGCGGTATGGACGTCATGGAAATAAATCACCGGGTAAATGACTATGCCGCCTGGAAAAAAGGATTTGACCTGGACTCGAACGCCCGCAAGGCGAGCGGTCTGGAATTTATCACCATCGGGCGCGAAATGAATGATCCGAAAAACGTGCAGGTGGTGTTACATGTTACCGATATGCAAAAGGCAAAAGCATTTGCCGCCGACCCAAGACTGAAACAGGTAATGGACAAAAACGGCGTTATCTCCAAACCGCAAATTGACTACTACCATGTGATGCGCTTTAA
Source organism: Chitinophagales bacterium (assembly GCA_038229695.1). Lineage (GTDB taxonomy): Bacteria > Bacteroidota > Bacteroidia > Chitinophagales > Chitinophagaceae > JACMLD01. The sequence continues at coordinate 25,397 of JBBROE010000016.1, forward strand.
CCCGGACTCAAAGGAAAAATCATGGGTAATCGTAACCCACCACGTAAAGGATTTTAATGCCTGGGAAAAAGTCTTTGACAACGAAGGTGGAGCTACCCGGGCCAAAGCAGGGATGGTAGACGTGGTCCTGGCCCGAAACCTGGCCGACAGCAATACGGTTCAACTGGTATTCGACATAACGGATATGAACAAGGCAAAAAGTGACATTAGCTCTCCCGGGAAAAAGAAACTGATGACAGATGCGGGCGTAGAGGGTGTCCCTAAAATTATTTTTTACAAACAGGGCGAATAACGCGTACCATCCCCCCCATCCCACCGGCAACGCCGGTGGTTTTTTATCTGGCTGCTGTTTTCGTTCTGTCGCGGCGTTCTCTGCACTTTAGCTGCATTCACCGGATGTAGCAGCCTTCCTGCGGCCCCTTCTGAAAGCACGCATCCGTACTATTGGCCATCCCTGCCAGCGGCCAGCCGAAATAAAACTATACAGCAATTTTTATGTACGGTTTTTTAATACCGAACCAAATAACTTACATAATGGCAGGTTGCAAAGCGTCTCAGACTCGGCGATCGTGATCGGGAAAAGTCCGGAAGAAGTTTTAATCACTAATGCTCGTTTCGGTTACATTAAAACGAAACATGGTGCGGGCAGCAATATACTGGGGGGAATGATTTTTTTTGGCGTAGCCGGCGTACCGGTTGGGGCGCTGTTGGGCGCACTCACCCTCCCGTTAAAAAATCCGAAGATCTACCGCATCCGGGAAAATGAGCTGGAATGGAAAAGGTTCCGCCACGATGTCGAAAACATCCAGGATAGTCAGGGCAGCGCCAACTAACACAAGTTTCCGGGCGGCGCCTGCTGCCCGGCAAAATTTTTTTGCATACGATGGCGGTTCGGTAGCTTTACGATCCACACCTACGAAAGTAAAGATGACGCAGGCTTTCTCTATTATCGAAGTCAACACGCCAAGCGAGTTTAAATCGGCAGAACTGCTTATCCGGGAATATGTACAATGGTTAAATTTTGATTTATCCTTCCAGCAATTTGATGCCGAAATGGCGGCGCTGGCTGCCGTCTACTGTCCACCCCATGGTCGTTTATTTCTGGCGTTAATGGATGATCGGCCCATGGGTGTCGCCGGCATTAAAAAATTCAGCGGGGAGGCGTGTGAAGTAAAGCGCATGTTCGTCCGGCCCCGGCGCGTGGCCTGGGGCTGGGTCAGTTGTTGTTGTCGGCCTGTATGGACGCCGCGAAAGCATTACACTACCAGCGCATCAAACTGGACAGTGCCAGTTTTATGCAGGCAGCCATAACACTTTATCTCGCCAATGGCTTTAAAGAAATCCCGGCGTATCGTTTCAACCCGCACCCGGAAGCCCGTTATTTTGAATTGCTGATAGATCCTCTAGTACCCGGCAACGGATGACCCCCTTTACTGCCGACGAACGGATGGCAAACTAACCATGGCGCCCGCTGCAGTACCGCTGTTTTATCATTTCGAATAATGACACTTTTCAGCGGCAGTCCGCTGCCTACACGCATTCCAGGATGCTTTAACTTACACGGATGCCCATTACCGCAGCAGCATTGCCCCTTACCTGTTTCTCGAAAGGAAAACCACAACCTTGCTCACTCTCTGTCAGCCTTTCCGGCGCTCTTGAAACGTTGGGGTTCCCTTATTTCAGCCCCGCATGATTTCGCATCCAGCTACTGCCAGCGGGAGTTCCGTAATCCGTAAGGCTCCGGAATATCAGCAAAAAAAGAGTTTGAACTTTGACAGGGCGTTAGATAAACGCCAATTAGTGGTAACAAAAAATTGGTGTAGGTTTAGTCTACCAAAGTCACCCTTATGCTCAGCGACAGCCTGTTTTCCGAACAACAACGCTTTAAACAACCCTGGATCTGGCTGCTCCTGCTGGCCATCAACACCTGGCTCATTTATGGATTGACCAGGCAGGTGGTTTACGGACATCCATTTGGCCAAAACCCGCTTACCAATGGCGGCCTGCTGGCGCTTGCCGTTTTCAGCAGTTTACTCACCACGCTTTTTGCGGTCATGCGCCTCGATACGGCCATTCGCCGCGACGGGATTTACTACCGCTTCCTCCCCTTTCAAATCACCTGGAAAAAAATCGGCTGGGAAAGGATTGCTGCGGCCTACGTAAGAGAATACCACCCGGTATCCGACTATGGCGGCTGGGGAATGCGTTTGGGTATGTTTGGCAATGGCGAAGCGTTTAATATCTCAGGGAATCACGGGTTACAACTGGAGTATGACAACGGAAAAAAATTCCTGCTCGGCACACAGAAACCACTCGAGCTGGAGCGTGTCCTCAAGAGTATGGGTAAGCTGGATCAAAAGTAAACCGACTTCTTTTTCAAACCCACTGTCCGAATGATGCAGGAAAAAAAATTCACCGATCTCGCGCTGGCCTTCCACGGTACCGTGCAGCTGCCCCATTTCAACCGAACGGGTTTTAAAATCATGGGCAAAAAGATGTTTGCCACCTATCTTGCCACCAACAATACCGCCAACATCTTTCTTTCTCGGGAAGAACAATTAATTTTCTGTACCATGCACAGCGGCATTTACCAGGTTGCTAATAAATGGGGAGAAAAGGGCGCCACTACGTTCGACCTCAACCAGGTTCCCGAATCCATTGTACATGAAGCCCTGCTGTCCGCCTACCAGGCGGTGATATCCCCGAAAAAATAACTGGTAATGAAAGTGATGTGAATCAAAGCAATAATTACACTATAATCAAGACTCGTCAATCGGGCAACCGCTTACAGTACGGCGTAACAAAACTGACCGCGGCCTTCCGGCAGCCGTACAGCGGCATTATAGCTGTATGCCTTTTACTTTCCGCGACAGTTTTCGCGCAGCCGTTACCCCAGGCGCTGAAAATTACCCGGCTGACGGACAATTTCTACGTGTATACCAGCTATGGCAGCTACCACGGCCAACGCATTCCCGCCAATGGCATGTATGTGGTGACCGGCAAGGGGGCCCTACTTTTTGATACGCCCTGGGACAGCACGCAGTTTATGCCGCTGCTGGACAGCATCCGCAGCAGGCACCACCAGCCCGTTGTCATGTGCATCGCCACTCATTTCCATGAAGACCGTACGGGAGGACTGGCATTTTACCGCCGGCACGGTATTCCGACCTTTACCAGCAGGCTGACGGATTCAATGAGCAGGGAACGACACATGAACAGGGCAGAACACATGTTCAGCAAGGACAGCAGTTTTCAGATCGGTCAGTACCGCTTTGAAACCTACTATCCCGGGCCCGGTCATGCTCCGGACAATATCGTCATCTGGTTTCCGCAACAGCAGGTGCTCTATGGCGGCTGCCTGGTAAAGAGTGCGCACGACACCGATTTGGGTAACCTTTCTGATGGCAGCCTGCTTCACTACGCTGCCGCAATCAAAAATGTGGCGGTAAAATGCAGCACCGCAAAATTTATTGTTACCGGCCATGGCGACTGGTCGGATACGAACTCACTGGCGCACACCTATCAACTGGCAGAAGATACGATGCGTAAAAACCGGTAAGCCCGGACACCCATTCGGTTTTGATATTTTCGGTTGCATGATTAAACGGTTGCCTTAATTTTAAGGGGACATCAGTACCGGGCACCGGCTCGCGGCTGCCACCGTATGTATAGGATCCCTGAATTCAAAAACTGCTCCCCTATGCGCAAAACCTGCTGTATTTCCTGCATCGCCACGTTGCTAAGTCTGAGCAATTTCTGCAGTCGCGCGCAGTCGATCCTTCCCCCGGAGCTGCCCTGGCATGGAAAAAGCGAAGCGCTGGTCGCCCAACCGGGCAACCCCTGGATAACGCCCGCCGAGCGGGAGAATTTCAGGCTGACACCGGATTATGCGACGACCATGCGGTGGTGCCGTAAACTGGCGGCAGCGTCTCCCCTGCTGCATGTTGTTACCATTGGGCGAAGCGTGGAGGGCAGGGCGATTGTTATGGTCGTTGCCTCTGCAGAAAAAAATACCAGCGCTGAGGCGTTGAGGAAATCCGGTAAACTGCTGCTGCTCGCACAGGCCGGTATACATGCCGGTGAAATTGACGGCAAAGATGCCGGTATGATGTTGCTGCGCGATATTGCCTTTGGTGGAAAGCAATCGTTACTTGAAAAAGTAAATTTCTTATTCATTCCCATCCTGAACGTGGATGGTCATGAACGGGCATCTTCCTATAACAGGCCCAACCAGCGCGGCCCGGAAAATATGGGCTGGCGGACCAACGCACAGAATTTGAACCTGAACCGGGACTATGCCAAACTGGATACCCGTGAAGTGCGGTCTGTCATTGGCGTTATCAATACCTACAAACCGGATTTGTATATGGACATCCATGTAACCGACGGCGCGGATTACCAGTACGACATTACGTACGGCGGCCTGGGTAAGCAGGGCTATTCACCCCATATCCGCGACTGGCTGGAAAATACCATGAAACTGTACACCGATAAATCTTTACAATCATATGGCCATATTCCGGGGCCGCTGTTAAATGCCGTCAACAACCGTGATTTTACCGAGGGCAATATTGATTTGTTTGGCGGCCCGCGATTCAGTGACAGCTATGGCGATGCGCGGCACCTGCCCGCCGTGCTGGTGGAAAATCATTCCCTGAAACCGTACAAACAACGGGTGCTGGGAACCTATGTGTTGCTGGAGGCGACCCTGAAGATCATGGCGGTAAAGGGGCAGTCGCTCCGAACAGCTACCAGGGAAGACCAGGTCATGAAAAACGACAGTGTTCCCATGGCCTGGAAAGTGCCGCAAATGAAAGGTGCGGTGAGTATCGATATAAAAGGCAATGAAAAAAATGATCAGGCAATCCGGCCAGACAGCATGCAGTTCCTGGCGATGGCCAGTATACTCAGGCATTCGGGAATAACCAACAACGATTACGTGGAATGGCTCGGGAAGAAGGATACGATGATGGTCGCGGATTTCAAATCCACCCAGCCCAATCATTTTATCAGCCGGCCGAAAGGGTACTGGGTACCCTCGTTCTGCGAAGACATCATTGCCCGGCTGAAGTTGCAGGGCGTTACAATGACAATGATCCATACGCCCCGCGCGGTGCCGGTGGAGATGTACCGGGTTACCGATTATGCATTCGGCGATGAGAACCACCAGTTGCAGCCCTTCGAGGGACATATGCAGGTGACGGCAAACACCAGCACCGAAATGCACAACCAGGTTTTCCCGGCGGGGTCGGTTTATGTTCCGGCCGACCAGCCACTCGGCGATCTCGCGATGCTGCTGCTGGAGCCTGCGTCTGCCGACTCCTATTTCAGCTGGGGATTTTTTATGCCGATCTTCCAGCGTACCGAATACATCGAGGATTATGTGATGGAGCCGACCGCGAAAAAAATGCTGGCTGAGTCTCCTGACCTCAAGAAAGAATTTGAAGAAAGGAAGACTGCAGACAGTAGTTTCAGGAAAGACCCCAATGCCATCCTTTCCTGGTTCTACAGCAAAACGAAATATTATGACAACCGGTATTTGCTCTACCCGGTAGGGAAGTTTTATCATTAAAATCGTACTTTACTTTCTGATATGGCAGGAATATTCATTTCCCATTCAACGGTTGACAAACCATTTGTCAACAAGCTTTCAACCGATTTGGTCAACCGGGGTTTTCCTGTATGGTTTGATTCCTGGGAGCTGGCTCCGGCCGACTCCTTCATTGATAAAATATTTGCCGGCCTGGATGAAAGTTTTTTCCTGATCGTCGTACTGTCAGAAAATTCCATTCGATCCAACTGGGTAAAAAAAGAATTAAAAGCGGCGCTCGGGAAAGAGGCCGGGGCGGGTAGAAAATTTGTTTTCCCCGTTAAAATCGACGGGTGCAAACTTCCGCCTGTTTTAGCCGGGAGGTTGTTTATCGACTTTTCAGCGGGATACCTTAAAAATATGGAGAAGCTGGATACAGAGTTTAGAAAATGGAAAGTGGATCAAATCGTGATTCCTGCTGCTAAACGGCTCATTCCCGTAAATTTTTTCCATTACACTGATGTAGATGGTCATTCTATTGAAGCGGCGTTGCAGCATGTCGGCGATCGGTCACAGGTAACCACGCAGCAAATCAGGGTGGTGGAAGAACCTCTTGTCCTCAAGTTAAAAGACAGGCTCTACAGCCGGATTGATGGCATTGAATCCGATCCCTATTACAGCGCTTCATTTTATAGTTACCTGAAAAGTGATTTCGATGGGTTAAAAGATTATGAACGGCGGTTACAGTCCGGTATCTGTTCGCTAATCAATCATTCCGGTGCGGCGGCGGATTTTTACCTCGACGTTTCCCTGTATTGGTTTTGCCGGATCATGCGCAGCAGGATCATGTATATTTTATGGGCCACACAGGTCCCCGCAAAATACAACGATGATGTGGTTGAATTTGACCCTGCTATCACGGCGAAATGGAATTCCGGCTACCTGATTTCCGATAGCATGGCGGATGAGTTTTACGATATTTCCGACATACAGCAACTCGTGATGGGCAATGACGGCCTGGGTTTCGGCGGCGGGGCAGACTTTTCTTTCTGGATGGATGGCAACCGGCCACGTATCAAAGAATTACTGGCATACGGTGTTCCGGAGGAGGCTTACCATGTGCTCGATACCGACGAGTTCTCCAAATATGTTATACCAGGAATGCTGTCTACCGTTGAGCCCGGCCGGCAGGTCTGGTCCCGGGCAGGCAAGGTGATTGGCATTCCATAGCAGAGGAGGGTCAATATTATATTATCCTGAATACTGCAAACGATGAACTGGCTGCGGCAACATTGGTTCGACCTGGGCGGCGTCTTCGCTGTTTGCATCGCTATGTTCTTATGGCGATACAAGGATTGGATGAGCCTGTTCCAGCAACTGGTTTGGTTAAACCTGCTGGCCCTGTTCCTGCACCAGTTGGAGGAATACCGCTATCCCGGCACATTCCCGGGCATGATCAATCGGGTGATGTTTCAAAGCCTGCTGCCGGATCGCTACCCACTCAACCCGCAGAGTGCACTCATCATCAATGTTGTGACAGGCTGGGGAGCCTACGGGGCAGCGGCTATCCTGGCCGAAAGAGCCGCCTGGCTGGGGATCGCGACAATGCTGGTATCCGCGGGTAACGTGCTGGCGCATACGCTGCTGTTCAACGGCAAAGGAAAAACCTTGTACAACCCCGGCATGGCCACAGCCCTGTTGTTATTTACGCCCATTGCCGGTTACTTTTTCTACTTCCTGTTAACCGGTTCCGCGATAAGTCCGATGGAGTACGCCATTGGGGTGATACTGGGCATCCTGTTAAATTACTTCGGTATCCTGAAGATGATTGACTGGATGAAGGATCGCAACAGCGCATATCATTTTCCGGAGCGGTCGATAAAATGACCCGGGCCGCTGCACCAGGCCTGCAGTTTCGCTTCTTCTTATTTCGTAAGCTTCCAATAATTGAATACATTAGCCTGCGGGCAGCTTTAACCGGAATGATGCACGAACGCATCAGGTATCCCACCCGTCTCCAACCAAACTAACATGAAATATATTTCCTTCCTCATCTTCCTGGCTCCTGGCTTTCCGGTGACCATGGCAGCCCAGGTGCCGGTAACACATTATACGCAGCACGCCTATATGATTCCTGCGCGGGATGGTACAAAGCTGTACACTGTCGTCTGGACGCCGGAGGGCAACAGCACCCGCCTACCCTTGCTGATACAACGCACGCCGTATGGAGCTGATCACGGTGAAGGCTACGACCCGACCAGGGAACCCTATATCGCCAATATGGCTGCAGCGGGCTACCTCTTCGTATTCCAGGACATCCGGGGTAAATTCAAAAGCGAGGGACATTTCGAAATGAACCGACCCCTCTATCATCTGCAAAGCACGGAGAAAACGGATGAAAGCACGGATACCTGGGATACGGTGGACTGGCTCGTCAAAAACATTCCTAACAACAATGGCAAGGCGGGCATTTTCGGAATTTCTTACCTTGGCTATACCGCCCTGGACGCCATCAGCAATCCCCACCCTGCCCTGAAAGCAAGTTCTCCCCAGGCCTCACCGGCTGATATGTTTCTGGGCGACGATTTCCACCACAACGGTGCGTTTCGCCTTAGCTATGGCTTTGAATACAGCTATATGGTAGAAAACGAAAAAGAAAGCAACAGCAGCTACCCTTTCCCGCAATTCGACTTGTACAACTGGTACCTGAAGCTGGGGCCACTCTCCAACGTGAATGAAAAGTATTACCACAACCGCATCCCTGCCTGGAACGATTTCGTGGAGCACCCCAACTACGACAATTACTGGCAAAAAAGCTCGATGCTGAACCAGGTAAAATATCCATCGATACCCACGCTGCACGTGGGCGGCTATTACGACCAGGAAGATTTGAACGGCCCGCAGATCATGTATGCCCACCTGGAAAAGAAAGACAGCAGCAACCGCAATTTCCTGGTGCTGGGCCCCTGGTACCATGGCGGCTGGGCCGGCCCGAACGGCGACAGCCTGGGGAAAATAAGTTTCGGCAGCAAAACCGCCGCGCATTTTCAGGACCTGCAGAAAGCCTGGTTTGATTACTGGCTGAAGGGAATGGGAGACGGACTTTTCGCTGAGGCGACCTGCTTCCAAACCGGAAGCAATGAATGGAAAAGTTACACGCACTGGCCGCCAGCCAGTACCACGATAAAAAGGTTTTATGTGCACCCCGATGGCAGCGCCGGCTTTAATGCACCGGCTTCCGCATCCGGTGCGGTGAGTTATGTGAGTGACCCTGCCCATCCCGTACCCTACCGCAACCAGCCGGTTGAATACACCTACGGGCGCGGCAGCCGCTGGCGCTACTGGCAGGTGGAAGACCAGCGTTTCGTGGATACCCGTCCGGATGTCCTGAGCTTCGTGGCGGACAGTGCCAGCTCCGATCTAACGGTGACGGGAGATGTAAAAGCGCATTTGTTTATAAGTACCACCGGCACCGACGCCGATTTCGTGGTGAAGCTCATCGATGTATACCCGGATATCGATTCGCATAATCTACTGATGAGCGGGTACCAGTTCCCGGTAACGATGGAGGTCTTCCGGGGTCGGTTCCGGAACAGTTTTTCGGCACCCGAGCCCTTTGTACCGGGCAAACCGGCGGAGATTATACTGGACCTGCATAATATCAACCACGTATTCCTCAGGGGGCATAAGATAATGGTGCAGATACAGAGCAGCTGGTTCCCGCTGATCGACCGCAACCCGCAGCATTTCGTGCCGAATATTTTCACGGCAAAAGCCAGTGACTATATCAAAGCAACGGAAACAATATACTGTAACAGGCAACTGGCTACCTGCCTTGAGTTGCCGGTCGTGGAGTAGTGACAGAAATAAAGAAAAAAGCAAACGCCCTTAAATGGAAAAATCTTACAAGTATCTCGGCTATTTTTTCTTATTGTTAATCCCCCTGATAGTCGCAGGGTTTTACAAAACGTACTTCGTTCAATTCCCGGCATTTGATAAAGTAAAATATGCATTCATCCATATTCATGCAGCAATTGCAGTACTTTGGGTTACGTTGCTGATTGTACAACCTTTTTTAATCGCCAATAAAAAACTGGAATGGCATAGAAAATTGGGCAGGTTATCCTACTTCATTTTTCCTTTGTTGATAGTGTCTATTATCCCCAGTGTAATCAAAAACCTACATTCCGATTCACCCAGAAACGCATTTTTCCCCATTGGGGACGGTGTTTTACTGATTGTTTTCTATTGCCTGGCCATTAGAAATCGCAAAAAACGGTCTTTACATATGCGCTATATGATAGCCGCTGCCATTGTCCTTTTAGGGCCTACCGTTGGCAGGATCCTGCCTAACTTTTTCGGATTTTCCGATTTTTCAACGCAATACATCCAATTTGCGATTATTCAGGCTATATTGATGGCACTTGTAGTTTTCGACATCAGAAACGGTAAAAGATACTACCCTTATCTGCTTGCTATGGCAGCCTGGTGCGTGCACGATTCAGTATTTTATTATTTGTTTCGGTCGCACTGAGCGGATTTCATCTCGTTAATTTTATATACAGCACCCCCGCCGGCAAGGCTGTCTTAATATCTCTCGAATTTTAATCGCCCGCACACCTGCTATTTTATTCGCATAACATAGCAGGCTAAAAAATTTTTTCAATCAAAGGAGCGTGAACGACCAAACAAACCAAGAACAGTTCAACAATGCGCTAAACGAACCACTCAGGAATAATGCCGGAGCCGGCATTGCGTCCCAGGATGGTGAGCCTGTTAACCTATTATCAGAGACTGACATTATGGAAGTACACCATCACCCGGACATGCATCACGAACCGAAAAAATGGAAAGCCTATCTACTGGAATTCTTAATGATTTTCCTCGCAGTAACTATGGGCTTTTTTGCAGAGCGTTTACGCGAGCACCTAAATGACAGCAGCAAAGGGAAGGAATATATTGAATCCCTGGTACAGGACCTTAAAGTGGATCAGGAAATCCTGGCAAAAGATATCATATCCCTGCAATCCGGTATTTCAATGATGGATAGCATGATTACGTTTTTAGATAATCCCGAGCTGCTTGCCAGCAACACCGGCAAATTGTATTACCTGGCAAGGCTTGCACCGAGGTTGCAACCGTTGCCGCTTAATGATAAAACCTTTGAACAGCTCAAAAACGCCGGGAATTTCAGGCTCATTAAAAACGTCCGCACGTCGAATAAAATCATGGATTATTACAACAAAGTTCCCCTGGTTCGTTTGCTGGAATCCATTAATGAAACAGAATTTACGCAATACAAAATCGTAGCATCCAAAGTTTTTAACCCCGAAACATTTAAAAACACTGACGGAGAGCGCAAAGAAGTAGAGACAATGATTGGCAACCCACCCTTACAAACAACCGACAAGGAATTGTTGCAGCAGCTATCCATTTTCTCGGTGTATATGAAAGGAACTAAGAAAGGACGACTTGATGCAGATGAAGAATTAAAAAAGTCCGGCGCCGGGCTGATTGACTATTTACAGAAAGAATATCACCTCGAATAAAAGATACGGGTTAGCCTGCTTTTTATTTCAATATTCACCCTGGTAATTTGCAGGATGAAAAGTAAGTTTTCCCATCTTTTCTTTAATTTCACCCCATTCGCGGAAGTAGCTCACCTGGTAGAGCGACAGCTTCCCAAGCTGTAGGTAGCGGGTTCGAGTCCCGTCTTCCGCTCTGGTTAAGGCTTGATTACTGGCTGGCATCGTGCCAGCCTATTTTTTTGCCGCAAACCGTAACCACCTCAAATCAAATCCGCCTTTCACTGCCTCTATTCGCAATGCATGGTTTCCCGCGGAGAGGTAGACCGGGGTGACAGCAATATCCTGCCAGCCCGGCTTATCCCGGGGAACCGGGATGTTGGCCACCAGTGTTTTGCTACCATCGCCCAGCGCGATTATGCCGGTGCCCGAACCAGCGGCAGCGGATAGCGTAAGCTGGTAGATACCCGCCGTTTTGATCGTCACGGTGTACTGAAGCCACTCGCCGTCCTGTATCCGGTCAACAACATATTTTTCATAGCCCACGCTGTCTTTCCGGATGTCAACGCCGTCATTGCGGTAGACATGTCCCTGGTTGCCGCCGGGTCCGCCGGGGCCATGCTCATTGGTGCTGTCGAGATCATAATAGGCAATGCCATTCCGGCCAAGATCATAATCTACCGCCTGGATGGTCGTACCCTGGCGAATCACGTTGCTGTTAAACGGCAGGGCCTTATTATCGTGCGGCTGCCGGATCATGGCGTCAATAACATCCCGGTGGATGATATTGGTGGCATAATTGGTATAGGTAGCCAGTTCCAGCAGCCCGCTGTAGACATCACTTTCCTTCGGCGGGTTTTTGCGGTCGCCATTCCAGTAGGCCAGCAGCGCGGCGTAATTGTGGTTATTCCTGATTTGCAGGGGGTTGTTGTTGCCCAGTTTCTTCAGCGGCCACCAGCACCACCCGATATTATTTTGTTCCAGTAACTGTATGGCGCTGGTGAACCAGGGATTGCTGTTTTCCCCGCTTTCTCCCAGCCAGACGGGTATATTGTACTTGCTGCGCATGTCCAGGATATGCTGTATGGATTGGGGGTTGTTGGGATTCCAGTATTTGTGAAAACTGAGGACCATGTTATCATCCCAGGGAGGCAGCATACCCTTGTAATTATTACCCCATCCGTTGCCCTCGATAACGATAAGATGTGTTTTATCCACGGTACGGATGGCACGGGTAATATCCACCAGTAATTTTTTCAGTGGGGCATTGCCCGCTTCTTTCAACCCATGTTTATCCTGCGCCGTATCGGTGAATCCCCAGTTGGGTTCGTTCAGGATATCATAGCCGCCAATCCAGGGCTCCTTTGCATATCGCTGCGCGAGCTTAGTCCACAGGGCGACGGTTTTCTGCTGGTTGGGATCACTTTCCCATAGCGCGGGCCGGGAAGGATCACGGTCAGAAATATTCAGATCGTTTCCCTGCCCGCCGGGGGCCGCGTGGAGATCGAGAATCAGGTAGATCTTATTCGCTTTGCACCAGGCCAGCAGGCTGTCAGTGAGTGCAAAACCTTTTTCGAGCCAGGTCTGCTGCCCGGCGACGGGCTCCTCCTCTACCGGTAATGTGTACAGGTTATAGTGCATGGGCAGGCGAATGGAGTTAAAGCCCCAGCGATGGAGCGCTTCCACGTCAGCGCGGGTGGTATGGTTGGCGAGCCAGACGTCGTAGAACTCCTGTGCCTGGGCTTTCGACAACAACTTTTCAATACGGTTGCGAATCTCGTGCTGTTGCTGTGGACCGTTGCGGAGCCCCAGCATATACCCTTCCTGCAGCATCCAACCGCCAAGGCCGATGCCCCGGAGTAATACGTGCTCTCCTTTTTCATTTACAATTTGTTGCCCGCTGGCTTTTAAAAACCCCTGGGTGTACCCGGTGTTCGTGAAGGAGCAAAATAGGCTGATAACTGTAAAACACAGAAAGCGCTTAATCATGACAGGTAGTTATTATTTATTCCACACATAGGTTGCCACAGAACCAGCCCTGAGTTGAAGGCTGGCATATTGCCCGTGGTAATGAATGCTAAAAGATTGATTCTTTTTTGCGGTATTGGCCACCACCAGCACGGTCTTTCCGGCGGGCGTGGTAAAGGCTACATTGGGGAGTTCGTCAGGCTCGTTGCTGGCGATGCGTATACTGCCGGGTCGTACGAACTTGCTTGCGTGTGCAATGGAATAATAGGCCAGGTTACGGCTGACGCTGTCACCCGCGAGTGTAATCGCCCCCTGGCAGGAGCTGCAGCCGCCCCGGTCGGTGTACGGTTTAAATGCCGGGTCGGCGGCCAGGTTCCATTCCAGTACGTTCTTACTCCAGTTGCGAGTGGCGCCGATGACGAGCCGCTTTACCGGGTTCGCGATGTGCATGATGCTGTCGTAGATTTTACCCTGCCGGCCAAAGTCCACCACCATTTGCTCCGTAAAATAAATATTCTTTTCCGGGTGGGCATTGTGGACATCCGTGAGTGCGGAGATATCGCCGCCATACAAATGAAACCCGGATCCGGCCACATACTTTGCAGCTTTGGGCTGGTCAAGAATAAAAATGGGATAATCCGGCCGGTCCGCATTGTGATCATAAAGCACGATCTTGGTACGAATGCCTGCCCGTTGAAACGCCGGCCCCAGGTCGTTCTCAATAAACTGCGCTTCTTCCGGCGCGGTCAGCAGCAGGCTGGGATTGTTACCCGGGTGCAGCGGTTCATTCTGCACCGTTATCGCGTCGATGGTAATGCCCGCGGCTTTCATCGCCTCAATATATTTTACAAAATACCGGGCATAAACGCCGTAGTATTGCGGCTGCAGGCGGCCGCCACGCGTGTCGCCATTCGTCTTCATCCAAACGGGGGGCGACCACGGCGAAGCGAGGATCTTTATAGCCGGGCAAATTTTAATTACCTGCTGCAATACCGGGATCACATTGTCTTTATCGGGCCCCAGGTCAAAATGTGCCAGCGCGCTATCCGACTGGCCGGCAGGGATATCATCATAAGAAAACACATGATCATTCAAATCAGAAGCCCCGATGCTGACCCGGAGGTAACTGATGCCCACCTCCCTTCCCCTGGTGCCAAAAAGTTCCTGCAACAATGCGGCCCGGGCTTTTGCATCCATCTTCATGATTGGCTGCGCACTGCCGCCGGTAAGGGCGAAGCCAAAGCCATCAATGGACTGGTAGCTGCTGTCTGGGTTCACGGTGATAACGGGTTCCCCACCCGCTTTCGGGCTGAACGACACCGTCACTGGTTGCGGGGCAAATAGCTGTGACCTGTCTTCGTTGGTCAGCCAGGTAGCGATGCGCTGTGCGGAAACAGACAGGGTTGCACTGCAACTGATCGCCAGCGCGCATAAATAAATACATTTTTTCATAATGTGCACGTGTTATCAAATCAATGCCATTCATTGCTTCACCTGACCCGGTTGTCAAAACGCTGCACCCAGCGCTCCTCTTCCATTGTTTCGGTGTACTGACCGTTGCTGTATGCCCCGGCCACTGAACACCAGAAGGCTCGGGCCGCTTCATTAGTGGGCCGTTGCCGAATGACCCACTCCCCCCGGTATTGGTCAAACAACCGACAAGCGGTCGTTTTTCCGACACCACTTCTCCTGTATTTTTTCAGTATAAAAAATTCCGTGACCGAATAACTGGCCGCCGCTTCCTGCCTCACCAGCGCGAAGCCTGCAAGGTTACCGCCCGCTTTGATAAGGAAAGGAAAATAGGCTGGGGCCGCCTGCCACCAGGCATCGATACCGGGATAATGAGGATATAATCCATCAGCGCCGGTATCCAGACCGATGAGGGCGGAGAAGTCATGCATATACAATTGCATCAGGTGCGTGATAGCCGGCTTGTCCTGCAGGGCTGCCGCTTTCACTTCAATTATCATAATAGGAGCGACTAATGGTAAAAAAATCAGTTAATGGTTCTTTGCATAATCGAGTGAATCGGTGATGTCTCCGCAGTTAGTCATGGCCGCATGGTATTTCGGATGTTTGCGCCCCATGTAGGGATTGTCAATCTTGCGGTTGTTGCTGATCCACCACGCTTCTTCGGTATCATTAAACGCCATCGGGCAATGCTGGTGATAGAGGACCTGGCGATCATACCGGACGGTGCGGACCAGGTTGTACAGCGACTCTGAAATAAGCTGGAACGACCGTTTCTTCTCTGTCAGATCAGCCTTGGCCGGTAATCCTTTTGCAGCCGCGCTGATGCCGGAGGCAAAACTCTGCGCGGTGGTCCGGATATGGCCGGTGCTGTCCCCGGTAATAGCTTTCGTGTCCAGGGAGTCCGCATAGCCCGACAATTCCACTGCCGCCTTATCGGCCCTGGTGGTATCGTAATCGGCAATCGCTTCTTTCAGAGAAAAATAGCCTTTGAGCAGCTTTTCAAACGAGCTGTTAAACGCCACGCTGTTTTTGCTGTCGAGCCGGAGTGTAGGCGTTCCTGCGTCGGTATCAGCGTCCTTCTTTTTTAGCAAAAATTTATCGACGGCGTAAGCTGCCAGCACCAGCACGAGGATTCCGATGATCAATTTTTTCATATCAGCAGGGGATTTACCCAAAATTACACGATCTCCATTAACCGTCCGTTTATCATATTTTTGCGGCGCAAAGAACCGGTGAAAAAGGGCGGTTGCCGACCGGTAAACCGATTTATTTAAGACTATTTTAATTATGCTGGCAGGATTAACCAATGTTACGTTTGAATTTGGGGCAAGGGTAATTGTACAGGATGCCACCTGGCATATTCAACCCGGTGAGCGCATCGGTCTGATTGGGTATAACGGTACGGGTAAGTCGACCTTGCTGAAACTCCTCACCGGCGGCTTCAGCGCCAGTGCAGGCACCGTGGAAAAGGGACGCGATACCACCATCGGTTACCTCCACCAGGACCTGCTCAGTTTTGACAGCAACGACTCCATCCTGAAAGTGGCGATGGGTGCCTTTGAACGGGTGCTGGAGCTGGAAAAAGAAATTGAGCGGCTTGGCCATGCACTGGAAGCAGATTCCGAAAACGAAAAGATACTGCACGATTACAGCGACCGCCTACACGAAATGGATGTGCTGGATGGCTACAATATTCACCACAAAACTGAGGAAGTGTTGCAGGGCCTGGGCTTTGCCAATGCCGACCTGGAGCGACCGTACCGGGAATACAGCGGCGGCTGGCGCATGCGCGTGCTGCTCGCCAAAATGATCCTCCAGCAACCCGACCTGTTGCTGTTGGATGAACCCACCAATCACCTGGATTTACCGTCTATTGAATGGCTGGAGAAGTACCTGCTGCATTACCAGGGATCGGTGGTGATTGTGAGCCACGACAAATACTTCCTGAACCGGATGGTAACGAAAATCATCGAACTCTACCAGAAGGAACTGCATGTGTACAATGGCAACTATGATTTTTACGAGACCGAGAAAGTGATGCGGGTTGAGCTTCAGCAGCGGGCTTTTGAAAATCAGCAGGACTATATCCGGCAACAGGAACGATTCATCGAACGATTTAAGGCTAAAGCCAGCAAGGCAGCCGCCGCGCAGAGTATTGTGAAACGCCTCGACCGGCTGGATCGCATCGAAGACGTGGAAATAGAGCGACCAAATATCAAGATCAATTTCAGGGTAGATAAAACACCGGGACGGGTGCTGGTGGAACTTAAAAATGTAAGCAAGCAATATCCTGCCATTACCATTGTAGAAAATGCGTCCGCCGAGATCAACCGAGGCGACAAGATTGCGCTGATAGGGGCAAATGGCAAGGGTAAGTCCACCCTGCTGCGTATCATCGCCGGCACGGAAGTCTTCGACGGCGAACGCAAATGGGGACACAATGTAGATGAGAGTTTTTATGCGCAGCACCAGCTGGAAGCGTTGAATGTAAACAATACCATCCTGGAAGAAATGCGCGAATGCGGCAGCCAGCAATCTGACCAGGAATTGCGTAACCTGCTCGGTTGTTTTTTGTTTGGCGGTGATGATGTGGACAAGAAAATCAAAATCCTCAGCGGGGGAGAAAAGGCAAGAGTGGCCCTGGCCAAAGTGATCACCGGTAAAGCCAATTTCCTGCTGCTGGATGAACCTACCAACCACCTGGATATACATTCCGTCGAACTGCTGATCGAAGCCCTGAAGAAATATGAAGGCACACTGATCCTGGTAAGCCACGATCGCTATTTTGTTTCCCGCACCGCGAATACCATCTGGGAAATCGACGACAATAAGATCCGGGAGTTTAAAGGACCGTTTGATGAGTGGTCCGACTGGAAAGAACGCAACGTGGCTACCGCGAAGAAAGCTGCTGCCGACCAAAAATCCGGCGGAGACAGCCCGAAAGCGGCGGGTAACAACAACAGCGGTCAATCTGGCAAACCGGCTCCCCCGCCAGTAAAAAGCCCTGCACCGGTGAACGCCGCACCCATCAATAAAGAGGCTAAAAAAGAACTCCAGAAACAGCAGCGGATATTCCAGCAACTGGAGCAGGACATCTCCCGCCTGACCCGGAAGAAAACGGACTTGCAGGATGCGCTCGGAAAGCCGGAAATTTATTCCGATAAAAACAAGTTCCAGTCAGCCGAACACGATTATAAAAAAGCGGAAAAGGAACTGGAGCGGCTGAACCGGGAATACGAGACCGTTTTCGAGAAGATTATGACGCTGGAAGCCGGGGATAAATAAATATTGGCGCTGGAGCGAGGGTCAGCGCTGCGGGCAATGTGCATCCGTTTCGTACGTTACCTACAGGGGAAACTGCACCCGGTCAACCTGGTATTTCCAATTTTCATGAAAGCCTTAAGCCGCATACTAATATTCCTGGGCTGCCTGCTGGCGCTGTATACCTGCCTGCCACCGGCAGTACAGGGCCAGCGCCCGAAAATTGGCCTGACACTCAGTGGCGGCGGGGCAAAAGGGCTGGCCCATATTGGCATACTCAAGGCAATCGATTCGGCCGGGTTAAAAATCGATTGCATTACGGGTACGAGCATGGGCAGCATCATCGGCAGTCTCTATGCCATTGGCTATTCTGCAGATTCTATTGAGCAATTGTCGCGACATATCGAGTGGGATCTGCTGCTCAGCAATCAATCCTCACTCCGAACGCTGTTCATGGAAGAAAAATCGGAATACAGCAGGTATACCGTAGAGTTGCCCTGGGTGAACGACCAGTTCCTGCTGCCTTCCGGGGTGTTACAGGGTCAGGAGCTCTGGCTGAAGCTGGCCGAGTTATTTTACCCGGTCTACAACCAGAAAGATTTCAAACAATTCAGCATTCCCTTCGAATGCATCGGCACGGATGTAGGCGATGGAGAAGCGGTAGTAATGGATCATGGAGAGATTACCAATGCCAATCGTGCCAGCATGGCCATTCCTTCCTTTTTTACGCCGGTCGATTACGAGGGACACGTGCTGGTAGATGGGGGCATCGTGCGCAATTTTCCCGTGCGTGACGTAAAGGAAATGGGTGCGGGTTATATCATTGGGAGTAATGTAGCCGGGGGATTGCTGCCTTCGGCAAAAGTCCGCAATGCCTTACAGATCCTGTTGCAGGTTGCTTTTTTCAGGGAAGCGCAGGACCACAAAGAAGAGGTGCCGCTCTGTAATATTTATGTTCCGTTTGACCTTGACCGGTACACGATGGGAAGTTTCGGGCAGTCGGAAGAAATCCTTGATTACGGTATAGAAGAAGGGCGGAAGCTTTACCCTCTTTTTAAACACCTGAAAGACTCACTTGATGCCCTGTACGGACCGCAGCAAAACGCAACCCGCCGCCTTCCCGACCCCGGGCCGGTTAAAATTTCAAGCTATTCGATCACGGGGTTGCGGTATACCAGCGCCGATTTTTTTGCGCACACGATGAACCTGCTGACCAATCAGTATTACACGCCCGAGATGTTGTCAGAGATGGTACGGTCGGTTTACGGTACAAGGTATTACAGCCGGGTTACCTATGCACTGCAAACACAGCCTGATGGCTCGGCGAAGCTGCTGTTAGAGGCTACAGAGAACCCGCTCACCTTTGCCAAACTGGGCTTGCACTACAACAAATACACCGGCATCGCGGCAATTGTAAACCTGACCGCGAGAAATGCATTTATTACCAATTCGCGGGACCTGCTAACGCTGAATATCGGGGAGACCTTCCGGGTAAAAGCCGGGCATTTGCAGTATATCGGGCGAAGAAAGAATTTTTCCCTGGATCTCACCGGGCAGTATGACCGCATCAATGTGAGTACCTACGATACCTACCGGCAGAACGGTATTTATGAGCAGAACTTCCTGGCGTTGGATGCGAAGGCGCAGTATACCACGCGCCGGAACCTCGCCCTGGGCTTTGGCGAACGGTTTGAGAGCATCACCTATAAGCCGGCGGTGGTGAGCGGGCTGGAACTGAGCGGCAACAACAACTTTTTTACCAGCTATGTATTTTTCGATCACAACAGCCTGGATAAGGTGGTTTATCCTACCCGTGGTTTCGCGATTAGGACCGAGATTGGATTTGTAAGCAGCCAGCAGCCGGGCTTTGAATTTTTTAAAAACGGGCAGCGTCTTCCGGCCGATTCGTTCGTGGTTACTGACCGCGCTTACCCGCGGTTGTGGTTCCGGTTCAACAGTTTCAGCCCGCTGGGAGCGCGCGGTAACCTGGAATGGCTCGGGCAGGCTGGAATCAATTTCAACTACGGGCACAACCTGCTGAACGAGTTTTCTGTCGGTGGCCTGACTCCCCTCATCCGTAACCAGGTGGTATTTGCAGGTTTCCAGGAAGGATCGCTGTACACCCCTGCACTGGCCACCATGGCGGCCGCTTACCGGTATCATATCGCAAATAATGCTTACCTGCGCGGGATGGTGAATATTGGTTTCAATAATTTCATCAGCGCCAGCAGCTTTTTTCACAACCCTGATTTCATCTCCGGCTATGCGCTGACGTTTGGTTATAATTTTGCGCTCGGTCCGCTGGAATTCAGCCTGGCATACAGCGACCAGTCGAGGAAACTGATTAGCTATGTGAACATCGGCATCCCCTTTTAACGGTTGTGCGGTCCGGGCCTGGTATAAAAAAGCCCGGAGAACCGGGCTTTCACATCGTCGACTATTTCATATTTAACTGAGGGAACCCTCGATGCCATCATCATGCGTGGTACCCGTAATCAGCGAGCCTGCCATCTTCAGCAGCGACACCATGTGACCATGTTTGGTATCCCAATAGTAGCCATCGTCAAACTTAACTTTTACCAGGCTAATGGCTGCATCATCTTCACCATCGGGAAACCATATTTTAAGGAATGGATTCCAAAGCTCTTTTATTTTAGCCCTGTCTGTTGAGATTTCCGCGCTGCCATGAAGGGCCAGGAATTTCTCATGCCCACCGGCAAACAGCAGGTCTACGTTTTTGTCCAGGCTGATCTCACGGTTTTTATCACTGTCCTTATCAGACATAAACCAGAGTGTACCATCATCCTCTATTTTTCGGACCGACATCGGCCTCGATTTCAGTTTCCCGTTGCTGTACGTGCAAAGCATGCAGGTATCGATATCTTCCACCAGCGCTTTGATCTTATCCAGGGCTTCGCCCTCTTGCAGGTTCGCTTTTTCGCCTGCCTTTGGTTGCTCTTTCATGTACAATTTTTTCTTAACCGTAAGGAAAACTATGCCACGCCAAAGGCGGGTTTGCGGACGGTCTTTGTTTAATGAATTTTATAGAACAAGGGTAACCCACGCCACAAAATGTCCAGGATGTGGATCGGCATGGAAAGATTTGTGTACCCTGTTGCGCACGGCTTCAGCGGGTGAAACTTTCGATCAGGTCCATCGTTTTAAGGGCGGCTGCCGGCGGCGATGGGTTGTCTGTGCGACCGAGAAAGTATTGTACCACGGCTTCGATCATTGGTTGCTGCACATGTGGCAAAACGGGAAAGGATTCCACCAGCTCCTGGCCGTTCCGGCTGATGGTAAAATAATCTGTAGTGAACGTGCTGAACCGGATGGTTCCGCTACTACCGGTAATAACAACTTCATCCCTGGCTTCGCCCGCCGATGCTGTGAAACACCAGGAACCGGTAAAAATTACGCCGCTGTTGAAAACGATGGTGCCGGTGACCAGGTCCGGCGCCGGATATTGCTTCGCCTGGTTAACGCTCAACCCGTGCGCTTCAACATAATCCCCAAAGAAATACAGCATCAGATCCAGCTGGTGGGGCGACAAATCATGAAAGATCCCGCCGCCTGAAATGGCAGGGTCAGTCCGCCAACCGGCTGCCGGCGGCGGGTGACATAATAAAAGATTCACCATGCGCACGGAACCAATCGCGTTTTCAGACAGTAATTCCCTGATTCGCCTGAACCGGGGCTGTGCCTTACGGTAATGGGCAACCGATAAAGCAAGACCGGCCGTGCTGGCGGCTTTGTTCATCTCACGGCACTCTTCCGCGGTAAGGGCCATCGGTTTCTCCATGTAGACGGGCTTACCTGCCGCAAAGGCCAGGCGC
Source organism: Chitinophagales bacterium (assembly GCA_038229695.1). Classification (GTDB taxonomy): domain Bacteria; phylum Bacteroidota; class Bacteroidia; order Chitinophagales; family Chitinophagaceae; genus JACMLD01. The sequence continues at coordinate 46,987 of JBBROE010000016.1, forward strand.
GCATATTCGAGGTGTGAGCCGGGTGGTGTGGCTATATACACTGCATTGACGGCAGGGTCCGCCAGCAAATCAGGTGCACTGGCATACCAGGCCGGCACCACATGACGCCGCGCATAATCAGCCGCTTTTACGGCATCGCGGCGCATTACGGCAACCAGTGACGAGTCCGGCACCTTATTGAAAGCGGGCCCGCTCTTCACTTCCGTGACATCTCCACACCCGATAATTCCCCAATTAATAGTAGTCATATCACCGACTGTTGATATTTATCCACCCCGATCCGGAAGCCCAGGCAGGCGGTCAGCAGCATACAAACTTAAATTTATTTTCTTACCGTACCCTGCTGCTGTCGCGGTGCAGCGTATCTACAGATGGAGAGAAGCTTTGTTTCCCGGCGCTGTCGATAAAAACATGCGTGGTATCCATATGATCTTTTGAGTCTGCCGCCGTATTGTTACAGGCCGATAGTGCCATAATCGTTAGCAGCATAAGCGCTGCAGCGCAATTTTTCGTAGCAGGTTGATTTGTCATAATTAAGCATTTTAACGATAACAGGTATAGAACGCCGTGCCAATATCCCGGCGGTAATTTTCACGTACCGGTAATCTCCGCTTCCCTGCGCCGGCTGTCGCGGGTATTGTTTATTTTCGGGCATGCCCGTATCAAATCCCCGGCTGAAATTGTTATTACAGGCCATTGACCTGGAAGAAAAGGAGCAGGTTCAGCGGTTCAGCCTCGATCAGCAGCACACCCTTAAATCCCTTAAGGCCGAGGGGCTCGCACTTCACCCCGTTTCTGTAACCCGAAAGACATTTGGCTACCTGGATTACCCTGAAATCAGCTTCCGGATAAACTATCCGGCAGAAACACAGCAGTTCCGCGACGGCGCTGCCATCGAATGTTTCCTACCCGGCCAGGAACCGGTAAAAGGCATGCTCCTCCATCTCGAAGGGAAGACGGGGGAGTTCCGTTTATTTGCGCCCGACTACCCTGACTGGCTGGAAGAAAACGGCGTAGGCATCAAACTGGCGCCCGATCAGCGCACCACGGCACTGATGAAGTCGGCCATAGAATCCGTGGAAAAAAGTGCCGCGCTGTTGACGCTTTTCCAAGAAATACATGGCGACGCCCCGGCAAAAAAATCGGTCCCCGTGAACACTTCCTCTCTCACTTTTTTTAACCGATCGCTCAATGAAAGCCAGCAGCATGCCGTAAGGGCCGTTTATGATAACGAAGGCATGGTCATCCTTCATGGTCCTCCCGGCACCGGCAAAACCACTACGGTGGTGGAAGCGATCCGTCAGCTGGTGGGCCGTGGCGACAAAGTACTGGTTTCGGCACCCAGCAACACCGCGGTCGATCACCTCACGCTGGGGCTGCTGTCCCACGGCCTCATCGTACTCCGCGTAGGGAATGCCGGCAAAGCCGATGAAAAAATCTTCCCGCATACCCCCGAGGGAAAACTGGGCAACAGCCAGCAGCAGAAGGAGATCAGGCAACTGAAAAAAAGGGCAGAGGAATTCCGGCGCATGGCACTGAAATACAAGAAGAGTTTTGGAAAAGCTGAGCGGGAACAACGCAACCTGTTGTTTAAGGA
>JBBROE010000017.1:0-45861 GCA_038229695.1 Chitinophagales bacterium
CCTGTCCAAGTGTCTGGCGATAACTCAGGGTGGGATAAGCACCTGTTGGATCAGCGCCGAGGAAACAATCCTGTATGCTGATGGTGCAATTGGAAGCCGTGGGATTGGTGGTCACTGAAATACAGGCGTTGGCCTGTGCGGCACTGGCATTTGTGCTCGTGTTACCGAAACCTGACAAGGCAAGTCTCTTTATCGTTACATCATTATTGCTGATGGTCAAGCCCGATCCCTGGTTATTCGATGACGCACTTCCATTCGGAAACACAAACGTATTGCTGGGAACGATGTACACATCCGGCCCGATAAAATTAGCCTGGACAATCGCGTCCACACCGACCGTTTTCCCCGCCACCACTGCAAAGTTGGATTTAGGCTGGGTCGTTCCATCAATGAGCAGTGAATCCCTGATACTTGGTAAAGAATCATACAGCTGGATCACCGCGAAGGCGTTTGGTCCGGATGTTTCAAAATAATTGATTCCTGGCAATATCGAAAAATACACCGAATCTTTACCGGCGCGGGCATTGGCCTGGGTAATAGCCCAGCGCAGGGTGCCGCTTGTTGTTGCTGCCGATGCGTTGTCTACAGTCGATGTGACGGTGTACACATTGGCTTTTCCGGTAACGGCGGCAGCGCAGCCTATCAGCATGCATGCCATCCATTGTAAAATTCTTTTCATAAATAGGGAATTAAAGTTTACCATCCTCAAAAATCTATTTCTTCACAATTTTAAATACTGATTTAACCAAATTTTCTTTGTCCATAATTTTTAACACGTACATGCCGTTGCTCAGGCCCGCCAGGTTAATCTGTACGCGGTTGCTTCCTTCAGTCATCTGCTTTTTCTCAGTATACAATACCTGGCCGGTAAGGCTGGATACCTGGAAGGACAAGGTCTCGGCTGCACTTTGCGGTACAACCACATTTACCAGGTCACGCACAGGATTGGGGTAATAGCTGATGGCTGTGGCCGTAACGGGAAAATTAACGGCCGCTGTTTTACTAAACGAATACACCCCATTCACATCCACTGCTTTCACACGGTAGTAGTTAATACCCCTAAACGGTGTTTCATCTATGTACGAGGTACCAGCATACTGGCTCAGCACCGCAACGGTTTGGAAAGTAATCCCATCGGCCGATCGCTGTAGCTGATACTGGAGGAATTTATTGTCGGCCTCCGCTTTCCAGCTTATCACTGAGGCATCCCCTGACCGTTGCGCATTAAACTCCAGCCACTGCACAGGCAAAAGGGAAAGATTCGTTTTTACCACTTTCAGGTTATCGACGAAAAATCCGGTGGCCAGAACCGGACTGGTCACTTCAGAACTTGACGGGCCGGAGAGAAACCTGAACCTGAATGCCACATTGTTGTTGCCGGTATAACTGCTGAGGTCGATGAGTTCTCGCATCCATCCGTCTGCATGGCCGGTGTAGGCCGGGTTATTACCCAGACTGTTGTAGTTTTCCTTGATGGTATTCTGACCGCATATAGGGGCGAAGCTTCCTGAAGTACCCGTGGTGGATACTTCAAGCTGCATCCTGTCCTGTTGATTTTCGGCGTCGTACCGGAGCATAAAACTAAGATAGGCTGCATTCGATGAGCTCAGGTCCAGGGCGGTCTTGAGGGTCACCGACTGGTCGGAATTGGCAGCATAATTAGCGCCGGGTGACTGGTTCAGTGCCCTTGTTCCCTGGAAGGCCTGTGTTGTGGTGTATCCCCAGGTGCCGGTACCGGAGGTTGTCCACTTAGCCGCAAAATTTCCCGTTGTTTCCATATCGTCGGCAAACACCTGGGAAGGGTTATAAAATTTTACGATGGTATCGGTCAGGGAGATTCCGCCGACATCGGTCTTCCACACATATCGAATCCTGCTACCCGCGGCGATGCCGGACGGTAATGTATACGCAATCTTTCCGCTTGATGTGCCCAGGAAAACCGGGATCGAGGATATCGTTACGGGAGAACCTGCCGTCTGGATATTTTCCAGCGGTATCATCGTCACCGTAACGGGGGTATCAACAAGTCCCTTCCTGGTGACCGTGTATCCGAAGTTACCGGTTGTCGTTTTCACCACTACATCAGACGTATCCTGCAATTCGGCATAGCCACCACCCGTATACGCAATCTGGAAATTGCTGAATAACATTTTTTTAGCAATGGGAATGATATTGGCTGTCTGTGCCCAGAATCCACTGCTGCCGGAGAAGCTTTCTGCCGACGAACCGATTTCAGGACTGAAAGCAAATACCCTTTTACGCAGGGTGAGGTCGTCAGAAAAAAACCAGTCATCGGAATAGCCGTTCACTTCATAGACGGTCTGGCTGGCATTCCCAAATACAAAGCCATTATATTTTGTGAACAGATTGGCCATACCGGTATATACATCCAGGTCAGCCTGCGGTAACGCGGTTGCCACGGCAGCAGGACCGTTTGGCCTGATCCACCAGTTACCATAACAATGATAATTTACAGCCAGGTTAAACCGGCGGCCATTTACAAAAGCCCGCATGGCCTGTGTTTCCGGCTCGGAAAATGCTGAAGGCCCGCGGTAGGCGTCACTGGTAATGGTACCCGAAGAACCGGTGGTATTATAGTTGAAATATTTGGCATAATTCCGGTTTAAATCAACACCATAACCACCGCTGCCATCAGCGGCAGGTGTACCGCCCGTGTTGCGCATGTTTTTACGCCGCAGAAACGAACCCGCATTCCAGTTGGCTGCAGTGGTATTGTAATTATAGCCATCAACATTCACTATCGGGACGAAGTACAACTGTCGATTGTCTACCAATTCCTTCACCTGCGCATTGCTGCTATAATTCTCCAGCAGGTATTGCATAAAAAATATGAGGTTCATACCACTCATCCCTTCGCGGGCATGGTGCAGTCCGGTGAACAGCACTTCCGGTTCAGTGGGGTCATCGTAAGCGGCGTTATCTGATATTTTTATTACATACATCGGATTACCCAGGAAGGTGGTGCCTATCTGGGTTTTGGTCACCAGGCCAGGGTAATTATTTACCATGGAATCCATTCTTGCCTGCATTTCAGGCCAGGTATAAAATCCAGCCCGGGATCCGCTGGTGAAACCAACGGGCGTATTTACAAACGTGGTGTAAGATTGGCAATTCGCCTGGGAATTAACCCGGCCTCCGGATAGTGTGACTGGACTGTTGTCGTTCTTGTAGAAGTCGGCCACGCTGTTGTGAGCGAGAAAATCCGCTGCTTCATCCTTGGCAAGTACTTCGTATCGTAAGCCAAGCCGCGCAATTTTGGGAACATCTGCAGCCTCAAATGAATTGGTGAAAGAGTTTTCAGCGAAATCATAATACCCGTGGTCAAACTCGATGCCGGCATCCCGCAACTTCGAGATCTTATTGTGGGGAATGTAAATCTTAACGCGTGATAATTGCTGGGCACTCAGCAGAGCGGGAAAAATCAGCATGGCAAGGAACACACACACACACACCAAAGTAAAACGACGGGCAATACCATGCGTTAGTGGTAATACTGGAAATGCATCGGGTCGGAGCTGTTGTTTCATAGTAATAGGATTACGGTCAAAACGAAATTCAATGAAAAATATTTTTGGTGTTAAGTATTTTCCCTTACTTTTTTATACTTGTTTTGCCTTCAAGTGGATTAGACTTCACGTTAAATAGTACGATACAAAATACGTAGGCAAGATGACAAGAGTTGTGCCACCGGAATGACAATCCTGCGTAACGGGTGATAACGTCGCCGAATGACAAAACATGCCAAACGCATAGCCTGAAACATGAAGATGAATGAGCCGGGGATTTCGACGAATGAAAAGCAATAGTCGTCATGTGCACGAACCCCACACCCCTATCGTTCCCGGACAGGGAATGGCCGTGGGAATTTGGAAACTGCGGCCTTCATGCTGAACTGATAACCCGGCCGGTATAACTCAACAGGCATAAGGCCGGCCGTCTGAATAACAGGCTATTCCTATCCAGCAAGGGGGCAGCAAAACGCCAATGGCTACCCTCAACCGGGCGCTCACGGACTAAAACCCGCAAACAGGCGAGCATTCATCTTTTGGCAAAAACTGTTAATCGCTTTAAGGCTGGTGAATAGCAGGGAGGGAATAACCGGGCTTTGTATCACGTAAACGGCGGGGTGATGGAAAATGCATGGTGTCCCGATTTGACCAATGGTCATATTACAATGAGGAACTCGGAAATTGAACGCTTCAATAACTAAATTCCGGCCCACCCCTCGGCACAGGATTTGGAAACTGTACAATTCGTACAGCTAAAGCAGGCTGTCAGCAAATTATTTTGAAGGGGATTGTCCAACGATAACGCAGACACACAGATAGCGGCTTATCCCCGAAAAAGCTTGGCGCCGATAACCGGTTGATGGCTTACAATCCGCCAACCTTCCCGGCTGTTGACAGAAACGGGATACAGGTTGCTCTTCACCGGGATGCGCAAGACCAGCCCGGCAAAAACGATTGCTTTCCAATGAATCATTGTTTTCATAAGAAGAGGATTATTTTCAAGCGCAAAAATTGATGTAATTTTCTACATATCCAACAACTCGTCAACACGTTCGCAGAAAATTCGACGCCTTTGAACGAATAATTAACGGCTGAATTGCCCCCGACGAAATATTCACGATAAAATAATCCGTCGCTGCACGCCCTAATCGTAAATTTACTATCAACCGTTATCCCCTGACAATCTTCTGAAAAACATATCCTGCATCCCCATGACTACCCGAACAGCCTGGCAAATCCTGGTTCACTCAAACACATATGATGAAATCATTCTTCTATTTGCTCCTGCTTTTCACCGGCAGTCTTCTCCTGGCGCCAAAACCGGTTCACGCCGATACAACATTCGTGAAGTTTGGTTCCAACTGGCAGTACCTGGATGATGGAACTAACCAGGAGGCAACTAACTGGACGACGGGGTCCCTGGCCTGGCCGTCCGGCCCGGCGCAACTTGGGTATGGAGAGGGAAATGAACGAACCGTAGTGGGGTATGGCAGTGACCCCAGCAGCAAGTATGTCACTACCTATTTCAGGTCGTCCGTAAACATAGCCAGCCCGTCATCTTTTACAAGTTTTATATTTAATCTCTACCTGGATGATGCGGCAATCATCTATGTAAATGGCACGCAGGCCGTAAAAACCAACCTTCCCGCTACGGTTACCTATACCACACTGGCTACCGCTGCGGCGGCTGATAACGGCCACGTAATTCAGGCGTTTTCCGTGCCCACCGGTACATTCACCCCGGGCACCAATGTGATTGCTGTTGAAGTTCATCAAAGCTTGGTCAGCAACGCGGCCATTGTATTCGATCTCGAACTTAAAGGAATCGGTAACCCGGCAGAGCAGGCCATATTACGGGGGCCGTTGCTTCAAATGCTCAACGGAACCGGGGTAACGCTAAAATGGAAAACAGCCAGCGCCACCACGTCTAGAATCAAATACGGCACCTCGGAAAACAGCCTCAACGGTACTGTTTCCGATAACACGGAAGTAACCGATCATGAATTGCGCATCAACGGCCTGGCGCCCGACACCCGTTATTATTACGCGGCAGGCTCTGCTTCCTCTATCATCGAAGGAAGTTACCGAAACGCGTTTACCACCGCTCCACCGGCCACATCTGCACGAAAAATTCGCATTGCCATTTTTGGTGATGCCGGCACAGGCACCGCTATACAAAAAGGGGTGCGGGACGGATATCTTCGGTTGTCCAAGGGCGGTACGCCAGACCTGGCGTTGCTGCTGGGGGATAATGCCTACAACAACGGTACTGACGCCCAGCACCAAACCAATTGCTTTGATATTTACGACGATAACATTTTCAACAATCACCCGGTCTATTCAGTGCCCGGCAACCACGAGTATGACAATGATCCCAACGGTGTGAGCGGTCTGCGCGGAACCCACGAAATACCCTACTACGATAATTTCATACTACCGACTGCCGCCGAAGCGGGTGGAACAGCGTCCGGCAATGAGCATTATTATTCCTTTGATTATGGCAACATCCATTTTATCATGCTGGACTCCTATGGATATGACAATAATAAACTGCTGTACGACTCCACGGGTCAGCAGGCCCTTTGGCTGAAAAACGACCTGGCAGTAACGGCGGGCTCACACAAATGGACGATGGTGTGTCTTCACCATCCGCCTTATACCCATGGCACGCACAACTCTGACTCAGAATCTGACCTTGTGGCCATCCGCCAGCAGATAACGCCCATCCTTGAACGCTTTGGTGTGGACGTCGTCATGGCCGGGCACAGCCATGTATACGAAAGGAGTTTCCTGGTGAATAACCACACCGGGCTGTCCGGCACCTTTACCGCCGCAAACACAGTAAACGGATCAAGCGCGCGGTACGACGGCACTACAAACTCCTGCCCGTATTTTACCATCGACAGCGTGTACAAACATGGCACCGTTTATATCACCGCCGGCTCGGCCGGGCAAATCGGCGCAGCCGGAAATGCCCAGTTCCCGGTATTTTATTACAAGAATTACAGCGGTGATGCCGGAGGTGAAAGCGGCGCGCTCTATCTCGAAGTGGAAGACAACCGGCTGGATGCAAAATTCGTCGGGCAGTCGGGGACTGTCCATGACGCCTTTACCATCATGAAAGGCGTCAATAGGAATACGGTTGTGGATGCGGTGGTCAATTCCCCCGCTACCCTTTCCGCCTCCTGGATCGGCGGATACAACTGGTATACCGCTCCTCCGGGCAGCATCAGCCAGGGAACTTCGCGCGCAATTACCGTTTCACAGCCCACGGCAGGCAACTACACCTACCTGGTAAACGATAGCCTCACGCCAAAGACTACCTGTATGGCTGATACCTTTACCCTCCGGGTGACCTCTGTCCTGGCTGTGGCCATTACCGGCTACACGGCGACGGTGGGTAATACATCGGTAAAAATCAGCTGGACCACCACCCAGGAAATCAACAGTGACTTCTTCACCATTGAACGATCAGCGAACGGCGGCGAGTATGAAACCATCATGGTGATGCCCGCAAAGGGAAATGCTGCGGCACCGACGCATTACGAATTTACCGACAATAATCCCCTCGAAGGAATCAGCTATTACCGGCTTAGCGCAACGGATAAAGACGGAGACAGGAAGGTGGCGGGGACGAGGTCGGTCAACCATAAAATTTTACCCTCCTTTAGTTTCAGCATTCAACCCAACCCCGTGGTCAACAACCAGGTAAACACCGTGATGCAGACCGCTAAAAAACAGCTCTTGAAAATAAAGGCGTTCGATTTGAATGGAACGGAAATCTATGCGTCACAACTTACTGCGCCGGCGGGTTCGTCGGCCGTCAATTTTCGGCTCAACCCCGGTCCTTATGTGATTAGGATACAAAGCCAGGACGGCTCGGAACAGTCCCGGAAAGTAGTGGTACAGTAAGCTTCGCCATCCGGTAATAAATCTTGCGCTGTAACAGCTATGAAAAAGATTTTTGTCATCGCGCTCCTGGTGGCGGGTTTGGTTACAGCCCTGCCGTCCGCACATCCGGACAGCATCGGAATAGCGCTGAAAGCATATTACCGGCGCCAGTTTTTACAGTTCAGTCATGACATCAACAGCCTTACTGAAGCGGTAAAGTCCGCAAGCAGTGATACCCTGCTCCGGGAAAAGCTGCGCATCGCCAGGTTAACGTACAAGCACCTCGAATTATTCACTGAATATTACCTGCCGCTCGATGCCCCTAAATTAAACGGACTCCCGGCGACTTTTGTAGATGAAGAAGATCCGAGTGCTTCACAGGAACCGCTGGGATTACAGGTGATAGGGTCGCTGCTGTTCCCCCAGAATACCAACACAAACAGAACGGTTCTACTGGCCTGTTGTGGAAAACTGCAAAGGGTAGCCGCGGGGCTCGCCGCCAATACAGCCGTATTTCAGCCCGACGAATTCATGCTCGATGCGGTGACGGAAGAATTATACCGAATCACCGCCCTCGGCATAACGGGCTTTGATTCCCCGCTTGCTGCGTATTCCCTGCCGGAATGTGCCTCCACGCTGTCAGCCGCAGATACGGTGCTGGCGATTTACCAAAGTGATATGATCGCCCACGGGGTTGAGCATCCCGCCGGCATCCGGCGGCAAATCCACGCAGCAGAAAACTACCTCCGCAATCATAATGATTTTGACGGGTTCAACAGGATGGAATTCATTACCGGCTACCTTCAACCCCTCATGCAGCAGCTTAGCGCGGCAAAAGAAAAAATGGGCTATACCGAAAACAAGGCCCGTTTCGCGCTCATCAAAAAAAGTGGAAGCCTGTTTGATCGCAACAGCCTCCGCATTGATTGCTATTACGGGGACGACAGCGTTACCGCCGCCGGCGTTGCTCTCGGAAAAAAACTATTTAATGAACCCCTCCTTTCCGCAAACGGAAAAAGATCCTGTGCGGGCTGCCACCATTCGTCCTATGCTTTCACAGACGGGCTTAGCCGGGCGATGGAACTGGATGAGCACGCCAGCCTGCCCAGGAATACGCCAACCCTCTGGAATGCCGCACTACAAAGAAATCTTTTTTCAGACAGCCGTCAGCATTCGCTTGACCACCTGGTGATTGAAGTGCTCGGCAATGCCAAAGAAATGAACGGTAGCAGCGACCGTGCACTGGATAACCTCGTGGAGCAGCCCGGTTACCGGGCACTACTGGCCACTGCCTTCCCCGGCGCTGTACCCGGAAACAGCAAAAGGGAGATGGTCAAGTCTATCAGTATGTACCTCCGTACGCTCATCAGTTACAACGCGCGGTTCGACCAGTACGTCAGAGGAAATTATACAATGATGAGCAAAAAAGAAGTGGCGGGCTTTAACCTTTTCATGGGAAAGGCCCGGTGCGGAACCTGTCACTATGCACCGCTTTTCAACGGGTCTAAACCGCCGGATTACTATTACCAGGAATCCGAAGTGATTGGGGTACCTGCAACGGCAGACAGTCTTCACCCGGTACAAGATACTGACCCGGGCAGGATCGCCATCCTTCCTTACCCTTTCCTGGATCACAGCTTTAAGACGCCAACCCTGCGCAATATCGTGTTAACGGCACCGTATATGCACAATGGAGTGTTCAAAACCCTGGAGGAAGTGATTGAATTCTATAACCGCGGTGGTGGACGGGGTATTGGGTTGGATGTGCCAAACCAGACGCTGCCGGCAGAAAAGCTTGGACTTACCCGCCAGGAAAAATCGGCGCTCCGGTCTTTCCTGCTTACCCTTACCGATACCAGTGGCGCCCACTGATTCCGGCCAACACGGTCAGCCGATCTTCTTTGGTAAAATTGGCAGCAGGCGTTACCCGCTGCTTTTGTAACTTTACCCCCATCGAAAAATCATTATCATGCAGCAACCGATTACCCAGACAGCCAGGCCGGTCATTGGAATATCCTGCGGGGATACCAATGGCATCGGGATTGAACTTATTATCAAGTCGCTCTCCGATCCCCGGTTACTGGATATTTGCGCACCGGTGGTATTCGCTTCCGGCAAACTGATTAACTTCTACCGTAAATCCATACCTGAATTTGCGTTCAACTACCAGCAGGTAAAAGACCTCTCCAGGATCAGCACCAAACAGGTGAGTGTATTGAACTGCTGGGAAGAGGAAATTGTGGTAAACCCCGGTACGCTGAATGATATCGGTGGAAGCTACGGCATCAAATCACTTATAGCGGCGGGAAATGCCTTGAAGGAAAAAAGAATAGATGGCCTGGTCACTGCCCCGATTCACAAAAAGAATTCACAAACTGCCGAATTCAATTACACCGGCCATACCCCGTTCCTTAAAGAACTCTTCAGCGCCAGAGATGTACTGATGCTGATGGTTGCTCAAAATATGAAAGTGGGCCTGGTTACGGAACACGTGCCAGTCGCTGAAGTGGCCAGGTTAATTACCCGGGAAGCTATTGTCTCAAAGTTGCTCCTACTGAAGGAAAGCCTGCATAAAGATTTCGGTATCGACAAACCCAAGATCGCCGTTCTCGGGCTGAATCCCCATGCCGGCGACGATGGCCTCGTTGGCCGTGAAGAGGAAGAAATTATCAAACCAGCAATAAAGGATTTCAAACAGAGCAACAGCCACGTCGTGGTATTTGGACCATACAGCGCGGATGCTTTTTTCGCCCGCGGGCAACACGAAAAATTTGACGCGGTACTGGCCATGTACCATGACCAGGGCCTGATACCTTTTAAATCACTGGCGCTGGGAGAGGGCGTAAATTATACGGCTGGCATCAGCGGGGTAAGGACTTCCCCCGACCACGGAACCGCTTTTGACATCGCCGGGAAAAACCGTGCCGATGCCGCTTCGTTCACTGCAGCCATCTTCTCCTGTGCAGACATCATCCGCCAAAAAATGGAGTTCGAGGAATACCACCGCAATCCCCTCAAGCGGATGAAGGATAAGATTCTGGCTGGCGCTGAAGACGAAAAAATTGATATTGAACTGGAAGGAAACTGACGGTGGATGCAGGTAGTCCGACATCGGTTATCCGTGCAGCTTTTTTGACAGGTCTACTGTCAACGTGTAAATGTTTCCATGAAACAGATTCTTTTTACAACAATTATTACCTGTAGTATTTTTCTTTCTGGCAGTTGCAGGAAAGCGGCTGACACCCAATATCCTGGCAGTTCTGGTTCCGTTGTTGGTAAATGGGAATTACGGATAGCGCAAACCGGGATGACCGCACCGGTAAACTATCCCTCAGGCAACGGAAATACATTAATATTCACAGCGACTGACTACCAGGTTTACTCCAATGGACAACTTGTGAAAAGTGGAAAGTATTCAAATGTTGTTGACAACACTGCTTTGGCCGGAGAATGCTTAGATGTAAGTTTGAGTAGGTTAATTTATGACAATAATCGCTCCCACAGCAAGAGAATACAAGTAAGTGCAGGTAATAGGCTTAGGTTTTTTTCGGGGTGTTCTGCGCTGGACAGCGGTGTATTCAAAGAGTTTGCAAGACAGTGACAAACGCTTGCAGTTCTTTACCCGCTAAAGGAGACGGAACTATTGGAATACAGCATCGGCTAACCCTTTATTGATCGTATAATCGTGGTAGTCGATTTCGATCTTCCCCCGCTGGTTTTCTCTTCCGGGGCTTTCTTTTTTCCGGGTGCTGCCGTCATCATAATCGAAGGTGACTCCCTTTGGCAACTTATAATCCTGGGTACTGAATGTAAAAATTACTTTGTCCGGAAGTGCAAATGCGGCATACCGGCCATAGGTCATCTCCAGTTCATTGGTTCCGCTCTGCCGGGTCGTGGTCTTGGCCAGCAGGATAAGTGCCCTTGCCGTATCAATATATAGCCTGGAAAGCACCACCTCCCCGTTCTGATCGGATGGCAGTAAATTAATAACGGTCACCGGCCTGCCGTTCACCACATCGTTTCCTGCATCCAGCGCCTGGTAATCGCCATGAAGGAGGTTGCTGAGGCTGATGCTGACCGTACCTTTCGGCACCAGCGAAATGCCTTTTTCATTGACGATTTTTACCCGGCCGGGCTGCTTAAAATATACCTTCACTTCCGCCGCCGGCACTTTCATGAAACTGACGGTCGTTTTCATTTCCCCCCGGGCGGTATAATTATTCACCTTTTCAATCTTTGCCTTAACCAGCTCCAGCAGCTCCCTGGCATGCTGGGCATGCACGGACCCGCTGAAAGACAATACCAGCATAACAAACAGCTTACTTCGCATCATGACACAAACTTTTAACTCAGAATATCTTTTCTCCGGAATATGACAATGGCAGAGCCGGTGAATAACACAATATAACCCAGGAGTATTCCCATGCTTTTCATCACGGCAGGCAGGTTTTCTATCGATCCCGGTATGCTGATGCCTTCCGCATCGGTCTTCAGGTAAAAAAATCCCTTCCATCCCAGCATATGAGAAGTGAACAGGAATGGCTTCACGGTTCGGTCATATAGCGGTATCTGCAATTCAGACAAGATGGTGAATACAATGACGATGCTGATCGTGGATACAATCGGCCCAATGGAATTGTCAGCAAATACCGAAAGCAGGAACGCAAGTGAGGCCACTGTCGTCAGGGCTACGGTGGCATACCCGAATGCAGCCAGGTAGCGCCACAGCACATCATGGCGGGTAATGATCTCCAGTTCATTGCTCCGGGCCACGATCAGGTCATTGGTACCAAATAGAAAAACACTCAGCACAAGTGACAAAAGCGCCATCCAGGCCAGCAGCAGCGCCGTATAAATAACTGTTGCCGTAAACTTGGCCAGCATAAGTTCCTCGCGGCTGACCGGGCGGGAAACCAGCAGGCGAAGCGTACCCATGTTTGCTTCCCCCGCAATCTCATCCCCTGCCACCAGGGCAATCAGCAACGGGATATGAATGAGCAGCAGGTTCAGGATGATGAAACAAACAAAATAACCATTCAAAATAGTGTTGTAAGGAATGATCAGCGAGTCCTTGAGGCTGCCGAGGATGAACTCGATGTATGACTGCCCGTCAAACTTCAGCGCAACCTGCACAATGATAACCATGGCTGCAATAGCACCAAAGCTGATATAGGTCCTTGGTTTACGGAATATTTTAAAAAGCTCAATTTGTAAAAGCTGCAACATGCTGGTTGGTTCCTGTTAACGATAAAAAATATTTTTCGAGGGAATTGACCGGTGTGAACCCGGTGATGGCAATACCCATGTCAGTAAGATCACGGCTGAGTTCGGCCAGCTGTTTACGATGCAGCATGAAGATGAGTGTATTTTTCCCTGTCTTTTCCAGTGCCGTCTGCCACCTGCTGGCATTCACTTTTTCCAGGGCAACCACCGGGTTTTCAACGCTAACTTCCACTATAGTTTTTGCCGGGTCAAAAAGTTCATCCACGCTGCCTTCCGTTATCTTTTTTCCTTTATCGATGATCAGCATTCGGGTGGCGATTTGCTCCATCTCGTTGAGCAGGTGAGAGGAAACCAATACCGTCTTTTTCAGGTGCCGGCTTAGATGCAGGATGAGGTTACGCATATCGGCTATGCCCTGCGGATCGAGCCCGTTCACCGGCTCATCCAGCACAACCAGCCCGGGATTATGAATGAGCGCGATGGCAATCCCAAGGCGTTGCTTCATTCCCTGGGAGAACGTGTCTACCCGGCTTTCCGACCGGTCGGCCAGTCCGACCATCTCCAGCTGTTCCACCAGCTGCCGGTCCGTCACCCGCACGCCGCTCATCTTTGCAAACAGGCGGAGATTCTCGCGGGCCGAGAGATATTTATACAGATCAGGCCGCTCGATGACCGCACCCACCTGCCGCAGGATTTCTTTCCGGTGTGTACGCAGGTTAAGGCCGAAAAGAGAGATGTCCCCTTCAGTTGGCCGGATAAGTGTGAGCAGCATCCTGATGGTAGTGGATTTTCCGGCGCCGTTCTGGCCCAGAAAACCATACACGTCCGCCTCATGAACCGTAAAAGACAAATCTTTCACTGCGCTGATTTCTCCAAACTGTTTGCTAAGTCCGCGGACCTGAATAACATCCATGATAACAATTGCCGGTTTACTACCTGCTATTACAAGCTGTAATCCTTTTTGGTTGGAATTGCACTAAAAAAATACGGTTGTAGTTGCTGTGGATCAAGGAATTCTAATCAAAATCACAAAATTTTAGAATACCGTTGCCTCACTCGGGAAAAATTCCTGCTCTTTTGCTTGCAAAGCTGGCTTGCGGCGATTACTTTTATCCCCACATCCTTCGAAAGTCCGCCAGCGCAGCGTTATTTCAGCCTGCACCCAATTCCTCCAGAAACGTTGTCATCATCAGCTAATTTGCTGTCACGTTATTGTCTGCGCCCCGGTGCGGTGATTAAGTGACAGGTTAAAATAAGTTTTCATTTTCACTTCCTGCGAAAATACCTCCGGCTATTCTTTTCAGCCGAGTTAATTAACCTTTTGAAATTTAAAAATGAAACGTACCATCACCACCCTGGCTGTATTGCTTACCCTTTCCTCCGTGTTTTCGCAGACCGAAGAAAATTTCAACAGCCGTCCGGCTTCAGGCCTTAAAAGTTTAAAAAACGACCTCCAGGATCATTGCTGGCAATTCCGTGATTTCGCCGTTAATAATGGCTGGGACCCGGCTATTGAAGGAGACGGCGCAATTGTTTCCGGCACACAGGCCAGTCCTTCGCAGCAGGCGGGCATTTTCTCCCCGCAGCTTGCCTTTGCCGGCAAGCCCGTAAAGATTGCTTTCACCTACAAATTCAGTGCGCAGGCAGCCGATCGGCGCTGGATAAAAATTTATTCAGCCGCTGGAGACAATACGCTCCTGGCCCTGCTGGACAGTATTGAACTCACTGGCGCCAGCAACAGCTCGGTATATCATTATGATAAAGCATTGACATTACCTGTCCCCGGTAATTTCAAGCTGTTTATCAATTACCAGGGCAGCGGCGGAGATAACCGGATTGCCATAGACCAGTTATCAATTGCTGCCCCCGCCGCCTACTTTGGCGGATGCAACCAGCCCCCCGTTGCCGTAAACGATATTTTTGCCGGCAATGCAATACTCAATGCCACAGGCAACCTGCTGCACAATGATCACGATGCAGAAAGTAATTTGCTGACCGCGAGGCTGCTTACGCCCTCACCGGATGGGGAAGTGACCCTTACGCCATCGGGCGACTTCAACTTCACCCCGCACGATAACTTTCATGGCAGCACGACGAATTTCAGCTATATGGTTTGCGATAATGGGGCGCCGTCTCTTTGCTCCGAGCCCGCCATGGTAACGATCAACTTTAAGACAAAGGGTGCACCTGCTGTTGCCATCAGTGATTTCGGTGCGGTGTATACCAACGACCGGGTGAATGTAAAATGGACAACAGGTTTTGAACTTAATAACGACAGGTTTGAAGTGGAACGCAGCACGGACGGTATTAATTTCGGCACAGCGGCTGTGGTAAAAGGTGCCGGTAATTCAACCCTGGCAAAGGAATACCAGATTAATGACGACATCAGCAAAAGCGTGCTGAACAAAAACGACCTGTATTACCGGCTGAAACAGGTGGATGCGGACGGCAATACCACCTTCACCAAGGTACTGGTGGTAAGGGTTTACCGTACCAAGTCATTGCAGTCCCTGAGCGTTACTCCGAACCCTGCTATCAATGACATCCGGGTAAACGTGGAACTGAACGAAAATTCTTATGTGGTCATGAAGGTGGCCAACAACAACGGTATCGAAATGATGCGGAAAACGACCCGGGCAAGCGAAGGCTCCAACAGCTTCGGCCTGGAAGGTACCAGCCGGCTGCAGCCTGGCATCTATTTCCTGGAAGTGATTGTAAACAGCCGTGAAAGGATGATGGTAAAGCTGGTGAAAAGTTAAACCGGGTAAACCAGTCTATAAAAAATACCCCCGTGTCCCGGGGGGATTTTTTGTGGCAGGTGTCATTGGCGGAAATAAGATTTCAGGCTGCTGACATAATCATCGAAAGCAGCGTTGCCTGCGGGCGAAATCCTGCATACGGTCCGGGGATAACTGTGGTGCAGGTGCTTTTTCACTACAATATACCCCGCATCGCGCAGCGTATTTATCTGTACGCTCAGGTTGCCCGCCGTAGCCCCGGTACTCTCTTTAAGCTGGTTAAATTCCGCTTCTGCACCGTTTACCAGCAGGGAAACGATGGCCAGCCGAAGGGGCGTATGCAGAATGGGATTGAGGGTTTTCAGCAATGTTCAATTGTTGTCCGGGTGAAATCAACGGTACGAGGCCAGGCAGCCGGGGAATACCGTAATGGCTATTGACACATAGCGAGTTTTGCTTCGGCCTCTTTTTGCCCCCACGAAGGATAAAGCGGCTTCGGACTGGCAGCTTTGAACAGGGCAACTGATTTCTCAAATACCGGTTTTGCCTTATCTTTTCCACCGCCGAATTGCTCAGGTGTGCCGAAAAGACTTTCGCCCCTCAGGTAATACAGACGAGGGTTTTGGGGATCCATCGCCATACCCTTTTCCAGGGCCGCTGCTGCTTTGGCGCCGTATGACTGCCAGCGGGATTGCGGATCCACCAGCATTTGCTGCGTGGCTACCATGTTTTCGATGGTATAAAGCTCTGCGTTCTTATCCAGTGCTTCTGCCTTTGCCAGATAACCCTCGATCTTTTCAGCGTTGGCATCTTTGTCTTTGGTTGCGGGGTCCCAGCCGATGCGGGTTTGCGCCAGGGATGCATAATAATAAGGAAGCCATTGGGTTTTTTCTGCATCCCCGATGCGGGCGAAGGAGGCGGCCACATCTTCCAGGCTGGCAATAGAAGAAGCCGCATCTAGTGAAGCGATATTTTTTTGCATGGCCGCAGTGTACTTGTCACTTTGCGCCGTGGCATGAAAAAGAGAACTGCAAAACAGGAGTCCAATAAATAATTGTTTCATATTATTTTTTTTAGGTTGATAGAAAAATCGTGTTTCCCGGTTACTGCGTATTAATTTTTATAAATTGTTGTTGATTGCGTCCTGTGAACGGTCTACCCCCCAGCTGATAAAACAGCCGACAAAATAAAAGCGGTTAGCCGGTGGCGTTACTGGTTGCATTACCTGCCCATTGAAAGAATAATTGTAGCCATAAACGGCGCGATAACCCAGGAGGTTGCTTACGCTGGCAAACCATACGATAAAAGTTTTGGCATTCGTTTTGCCCAGCGCGGGCAGGTATTCCACGCTTAGGTTCAGGCTGTGATAATCTTTGGTGGTACCGGCATCCGCTACGTAATACTTGGCATCGTTATTCACGCGTAGGTTATAATACGGCCGGCCTGTGGCATAACTATAGGTAAGGTTAATCCCGGTTTTCTGTTTGGTAAAAAACTTCTTGGTGACCAGCGATGCTGTGTGTTTTGCTGCGAAATTGGGTGTGAGCGACGTAGGATAGTTGAGGTAATCCCGTTTAGTATCCAGGTAAGAATAACTCAGCCAGTAGTCGAATTCATGGAACGTTTTTTTATCGCGCCAGAAAAGTTCTATCCCCTTTGCATAACCGCTGCCACTGTTGTCGTAATTGCTGAAATAGTAGCTGACGGGCCGGGTCTTCACCAGTTCATCATACCGTTTGTAATAAGCTTCCACCCGAAATATCCGTTCATTCGTCATCTTCTGGTAGTTGAGGATATAATGAGTGGCCCTGGTATAGCCAAGGCTGCTGCTGTAAAACAGCTGGGTGTTTTCAGGTTTCTGGTAGAAGAGGCCGTAAGCCAGGGCAAGCTGTGCATTTGTTCCCGTTTTATATGCCAGGGAAAACCGGGGCGCAAGATTGGCCTTACCCAGCAGCGATGAATATTCAGCACGCAGGCCGGCCTTAGCGGCCAGCTCATTGGTCAGGAAAATATCTGTTTCGGCAAAGCCGGCGGTATAATTTTCTTTCAGGGTATGAAGCGTGTCATTGAATACCGTGGTATTAAATGAATACTGGTGCTCCCCGCCAAAACGGATGGCACTGATAGCGCCGATTTTTTTTTCGAACACCGCCCTCACCTGGCTTACATCCTGCCGGTTTTTTATCGTCGCGTTTTTCGCTTTCATCCAGAAAACAGCATCGGTGAAATACTTTGGCTGGTTCACGGGATCCTGTACCTGCAGCAGGAGGTCATCCCGGTTGGTACTGTATCCTGCCCCGAGGTTCATTTTCCAGCCGCTTCCCAGGTATTCGCGCCAGCTCAGGTTATTGTACCAGTTGGTATTACCGAGTCCAAACGCATCTTTCAGGTAACTGCTGTCAATGTCCGGTCGCCGCAACCCGAGGTTGCTGTGTGCCAGGGTGCTGTAATATTTTACCATACCACCGCGCTTTGTTTTCAACCTGAAATTGGCGTCACCGTTATGGAATTGCGGTATTTTAAAATAGTCCGGGCTCTGTTTTACCGCCTTGAAATAAAGACCTACGTTGGTGTACCCGTAATTGATGCCCCAGGAGGATTTTTTATTCTTCGCCAGTTGCTGTGTCCCGGCTCCGACAAAAAGGGGGGATAGCGACGCATCAACTTCCGATTTCTCGGGCAGGTCGATCGACTCGAGGAGCAGCACAGAAGACAGGGCCTGGCCGTACAGGGCCGAATAGCCGCCCGTACTGAATACGGTACCCTTAAAAAGGAAAGGAGAAAACCTGCCCCGTTGGGCGATGTCTGGCACACTGGTATTATACGGATTGTTCACCAGGGTGCCATCTATATACTGCTTAGTTTCGTACCCCGCTCCTCCCCTGACGAACAGTCCCTCCTGCTCACCCACCTGCTGGGTACCGGGAAGCGTTTTCAGGGCGGCGGTGATATCAGCGTTTGAACCTGCGGTGGTCACGATATCCAGTGAACTCAGAACGGCTCCTCTTTTCGAATCGCCTGCAGAAAACGACCCGGCTGTAATGGTCACAGCTTTTAGTTCGTTGGGCGCTTCCCGCAGTATAAAACTGATGCCGGCTGTATCTTTTGCAATACTGATCGGCAGTTCAGCCAGTTTAAAGCCGATGGCGCTTACAGTCAGTACCTGCAGCCCACGTTCTGCGGTCCGGAAATGAAAGCGCCCGGATGAGTCGGCGGTAGAGCCGTCATAACCGTCTTTAACAGCGATGCTGGCACCCGGTACCGGACGGCCCCTGTTGTCCCTGACCGTTCCGGCAAGGATAACCTGGGCGCCGGAAAATTCCCAGGCCAGCAAAAAAATTACAATCAGGAAATAACGACTCACCAGTAGTAGTTTGCTGTAAAAGAAATTCAGTTTACCGGGTAAACCAAAATTTTTGGACAGGCGGTGAATTTCAGGGGCGATGCGGAAAGGGCATCAAACGAAAAGCCAGGCATAGAAATGCCCGGCGTGTTGATCGTACCCTTTAAAATAAAAAGGTGAATATGGGAATGCTTTGCAGCAGTTGGTTCAGGATAAGCCCCGTTTAGAAAAACAGGGCGTTGTTGATCGTACCCTTTAAAACTAAATTTTTATCGCGCTGCCTTAACCAGTGTCTGTACAGCCGCTTCAGTTCCGTTAACAACGCGCAGTATGTAGATGCCGGGTGGTACCTGTGACATTGCTATCACTTCCGTCTGGCTGGCATACTGAACGGTATATGATTTAATAACCTGGCCGCCTGCAGCGGCGAGCTGGTAGCTAACAGTCTTTCCCTGCCAGTTCTGCGGTACGGTAATCCTCAGTTCGTTCACAACCGGGTTGGGATAAGCCATTACTTTTACGCTTTCTGCCGATTTCCCGGTGCGCACAATTCTTACGTCCGATGTTTTATTGCGGCCATCCATATCGACCATCTTCAGCCGGTAATAGAGGGTGCCGTTGATGTTTGCAGGGAGCTTATCGGTAAAGCTGTAATTCGTTACGATAGCTGAATTGCCGGCGGCGAAAACCATAGCAGCATCACTGAATTCAACCCCGTCTGTACTCCTTTCCAGAATAAAATGACTGGCATTTTTTTCCATGGTGGTGGACCATTTCAGGCTTACGTTGTTGCCAGATAACAAGGCTGTCCAGTTTACGAGTGTTACCGGCAGAATATTTACGATTCCCTTATCGTATGTGAACGTCTTAAACCAAAATGAATACATCCTGTCTGCTGCCCCGCTTACACCCGTGCTCTTTGCACCGGCTCTCACCCTGAAGCTGTTGGTGCCCACATAGCTATTGGTCACCATTACGGTTGTAGCCAGGGTGTCAATATTGGTATAATTGGTTACCGGGCCGTCGAAACGTTCACCCACCGTTGTCATAATTTCTTTAACCTTTTCCTGTACTGAGGATGCAACCAGTGCGGAGCCGTTTTCAATCACAAAAGATTTCAGGCCGTAAAAAGCATCGTACTCGCTAATCTTATCGTTGTTTCCATCAATATCCAGCCCGGAAACATTAAATGCATCAATAACGGCCGGTGTGGAAGTATTGCTGTTCACAAAGGTGATTTGGAATTCCATCCACCAGTCGGTATTCCCGGCCGGTGACGTGTTATTGCCATAAGTAACCTGCGGTTGAAATGCTTTATCAAAACCAGTGTTGGATAAATCCAGGTTGACCAGCGACACTTTATCCGAAGAACGATCGTTAATTGTAACTAGTGCATCGATACCGGTCATCACCGATGGAAATTTATAGACCGCCTTATCCTTGCCCTCTTTTCCGGATAACAAAACGGGGTTTTTAAAAACAAGTTCTGTTGAATTGTCCTGCGCATTGGCCACAGAATAGAAACCTGCAATGAGAAAAATAATGGTTAAGGATGCTTTTACGATGGTTAATAGTACAGCATTGAATTTGGGACTGGGGTACAAAGTCTTCATACGTAAATTTTAAGGGGTAAAGATTGTGTTGTACGGCCACAGGCAATTGGAAAGAAAATAGGTGTGGCTTTCCCAGGAGGCTGGAGACTATAGAGATGTTACTATAAATCTGTTAAGATGGAAATTGGGTACGGCTAATTCAGGAGGAAAATTGGGGCCGGTGCGCAGTAGCAATCCGGTAACACAAAGATTAACCGTAAATTCCGAAGATGCAAGTGTTCGGTAAAAAAATTTAATCTTTTTTGCCGTTGAATAGCCAAATTCCTTCGGTAGATGGATGAAATTAACGGTTAGGCATAAAAAAAAGCGAACCTGTCAACCGGTTCGCTTTTGCAAATTATTCCACAGTTTATTTATAGGCCGGGATAACATTTTTAGCCAGGTCAACCATGCGCTTAACGCCATCGTCTGAGAGATTTCCCTTTTTGAATTCTGCCAGTACATCGGGCAGTTTATTTTCCATTTCCACAAGGAAATGTTCTTCAAATGCCTTCACATTTTTTACGGCAACATCCTGCAGCAGTCCCTGCGTACCGAGATAAATAATAGCGACCTGCTTTTCCACCGGCATCGGTGAATATTGCAGCTGCTTCAGTATCTCCACGTTGCGCGCCCCTTTATCGATTACATTTTTAGTTGCTGCATCAAGGTCGCCGCCGAATTTGGAGAAGGCTTCGAGTTCGCGGTACAACGCCTGGTCCAGTTTAAGGGTACCGGCTACTTTCTTCATGGACTTGATCTGTGCATTTCCACCCACACGGCTCACGGAAATGCCGACATTGATAGCCGGGCGGATACCTGCATTGAAGAGGTTACCTTCCAGGAAAATCTGCCCGTCGGTAATGGAGATCACATTCGTCGGGATATAAGCAGATACGTCACCGGCCTGTGTTTCAATGATGGGAAGGGCCGTTAAGGATCCGCCGCCTTTTACCAGGTGTTTGATAGATTCAGGCAGGTCGTTCATTTTCCTGGCCACATCATCTTTTGCAATCACTTTCGCCGCGCGCTCCAGCAAACGGCTATGGAGATAAAATACGTCCCCGGGGTAGGCTTCCCGGCCCGGCGGGCGACGCAGCAACAAGGACACTTCACGGTAAGCCACCGCCTGTTTGGATAAGTCATCATAGATAATCAGGGCCGGCCGGCCGGTATCCCTGAAAAATTCGCCAATTGCCGCACCCGCAAATGGTGCGTAGAACTGCTGCGGAGCCGGATCCGAAGCTGAAGCAGCAACAATGGTGGTATAGGCCATGGCGCCATTTTCTTCCAGGGTCTTCATTACCCCGGCAATGGTAGAGGCCTTCTGCCCGATGGCTACGTATATACAATAAACGGTTTTACCCGCCTGGTGAAATTCTTTCTGGTTGATGATGGTGTCCACGCAGATAGCAGTCTTACCGGTCTGGCGGTCGCCAATAACCAGTTCACGCTGCCCGCGGCCGATAGGTATCATCGCATCAATAGCTTTGATCCCGGTTTGAAGCGGTTCTTTTACCGGCTCCCGGAAAATAACGCCGGGCGCCTTCCTTTCCAGCGGCATTTCATACAACTCGCCTTCCAGCGGTCCCTTGCCATCGATGGGTTCGCCGAGCATGTTAATAACACGACCTGATAAACCATCACCTACACGGATAGACGCAATTTTACCGGTACGCCTTACTTTGGCGCCTTCCTTGATGCCTGCGCTATCGCCCATCAGTACCACGCCCACATTATCTTCTTCCAGGTTAAGCGCGATAGCTTTCACGCCGGTTTCAAACTCAACCAGCTCACCGGAACGAACATTGTTGAGGCCATATACACGGGCGATACCGTCGCCGACCTGTAATACGGTTCCTACTTCTTCCAAATCCGCGCCTGCATTGAAATTGCTCAGTTGCTGGCGCAGTATTGCAGATATTTCATCTGGTTTGATATCAGCCATAGATTGTCGTTAAAACCGGCTGCTGCCGGATCGTTTAAAAATTATGATCAGTTAAATAAATCCACCTTAACGCAACTGTTGAACGTAAATGTTGTCCCGGAACTGCTTGCGGATATCCCGGAGTTCCTTGGCGATACTTGCATCCACCAGGTTATTGTTAAATTCAAGTACAAATCCGCCTATCAATTCCTCTTTCACGGCAGTCTTCAAGGTAATCTGTTTCATGGACGTCTCCTGCTTCAGCTTGTCTATAATAGCATTTCGCACGGCATCACTAATGGGAGTTGCCGTAGTGAGCGTTACATGTTCTATTCCCTTCATTTCATCGTACTGCCCGATAAACGCGGTGATTACTTCAGGCAAAAATTCTTCTCGCGTCTTACTCACCATCAGCTGGTTAAACGTAGCGGTCATCACGCTTATCCTGCCATCGGTAAGTGCTTTTAGTATGGAGAGTTTTTTATCACTCCTGATCACCGGGCTGCGGAGAATACTGACGAACTGCTGGCTACCCTCACACAGGGACCGCATGTACTGCATATCCTGGTAAACGGTTTCCAGCTGCTGCTGTTCATTCGCAAGGTCTAGCAGGCTCTTCGCATACCTGGCTGCTAATCGGGGATTGGGCATTTTTATTTTATTATCCGAAAGGAGGAAACGGGATAATGCCGGCCCTCATTTTTATTGATTAATTTAATTTCACTTCGTTGGCCAGGTCGCGGATATATTTTTCCTGCTCGTCCCGGTTGCCCAACTCGCGGCGGAGAATTTTTTCTGACACTTCCACCACCATATTACCCACCTGGTTTTTCAAATCGGTGATAGCCGCCATTTTCTGCTGGTTGATGGCAGCCTGCGCATCCGCTACAATCCGGTCATATTCGGTCTTGGCGCGGTCCTTGGAATCAGCGACCATTTTGTCGGCTATGTCTTTGGCATCCCTGATCATAGCGGCCCTTTCTTCGCGCGCCTTCACCAGCAGCGCTTCATTGTCACTTTTCAGCTGGGTCATTTCAAGCCTTACCTTCTCAGCGGTAGAAAGCGATTCTGCGATCGACTTTTCCCTGTCCGCCAACCCTTTTACAATTGCCGGCCATGCAAATTTTCCAAGAATAAAGAACACCACCAGGAAAGCCAGCAGCGTCCAAATCAGTAACCCGAATTCAGGAAGGAGTAATTTCATAACCTATAATAAATTTCAGTTTTTAAACAGTATCCCTTTTGTCCGAAATGCCCGGCCAGCATGGTAAAAAACTGCATCCTCCGCCCTTTGCCTCGGATGCAGCTGTACATTCAGCAATAGCTTACAATACCATCGCCAGGAAGCCCACGATGATAGCAAACAGGGCAGCACCTTCAACAAGCGCAGCTGTCAGGATCATGTTGGCGCGGATGTCGTTAGACGACTCCGGCTGACGGGCGATTGCTTCTACGGCACCCTTACCAATCTGGCCGATACCGATACCTGCGCCGACTGCAGCAAGACCTGCACCTACGGCACCGCCGGCATTGCCTAATGGAGTGCTGAGAAGAATAGTCATTACATCCATAATTGAGACTTTATGTTTAGTGAAAAAAAACAACCTATACCATCACCGGGATATCCGGTAACCCATTTTCATGCTCATGGTGTTCATGTGCACCTTCCAGCGCCTGGCCGATGAACACCGCCGTGAGCATGGTAAAAATGAAAGCCTGGATAAATGCTACCAGCACCTCAATAAAATAGATGAATATGGTAAACGCGAGCGAAAAAGGAGCCGTTCCCCAGCCTGCACCGGCATTCATGTTCCCAAATATAAAAATGAGTGAAATAAGACAGATAATGATAATGTGACCGGCCACCATGTTTGCAAAAAGACGGATGATGAGGGCGAACGGTTTAATAAATACACTCAGTATTTCCACCGGCACCAGGATAAATTTAACGCCCAGGGGCACGCCCGGGGGATTGAAAATGTGTTTCCAGTAATGACTGTTGGAGCTGGCCAGGATAACAATAAAGGAAATAACACCGAGCACTACGGTAAAAGCAATATTGCCCGTAACGTTGGCTGAACCAGGTATCAGCCCAAATAGGTTATTGATCAGGATAAAAAAGAAAATGGTCAGCAGGAAAGGCAGATAGCGCGCCTGGGCCTTACCCAGGTTTGGCGTAGCCACCTCGTCACGCACGAAAAGAATGACGGGCTCCATCAGCCCCTGTGATCCCCTGGGCGCAGTGATAACCCCATGACCGGCTTTATACCTGGCCGCAATACGCAGCATGATAAAAGAAAAAAGAGCCAGCGCAATGAGCATCTGTACGACGTTCCGGGTGAGGGACAGGTCATAGATACGCACCGTATTGTCGATAGCCCCCTGCGGCGTTACTGCCACGATGTCCTGCGCATTGTACCTGGCCGGGTCCAGGTGAAGGGCTTCCACCTTTTCTTCGGTAAGCATCATATATCCCCGGTAGACTTCCTCACCATGGTGGAACCGGGAAGACATGAAAGCTTCCAGTCCCCGCGCTTTGGAATACAGGATTACCGGAAGGGGAATGGAGACAGGATGCTTTTCACCGGCTTCACTGACCACATCCAGCAGGTGGAAATCGTGGTTATTGAGTACGTGACCGAAAATGATTTCCTTGGCGTTAAACGTCTTCTTTTCCTCCTTTGCGGGGCCATCGCCCTGGGCTGAAACCGGGCTGTAAAAAGACAGCAAAAAAATGCTGAAAGCCGCTACCAATAAAGATTTGAGGGATTTTGACATCATGCCGGTTCCTAAATTTGCCGCAAAGATAAGGCCGCAGCGATTAAAAACCGAAACGGAACACAAAAAAAGATGACCGCTGCAGCCATGCCGCGAAGCCACGCTGGCCCTGATCAGGCTTTTAAAGCGGCAGCCGGTTTCTTCTCGAATTGCATCTCATACAACCGGGCATAAAACCCATTGTGCCGAAGCAGCTCTTCGTGGGTACCCATTTCCTCGATTTCTCCTTTGTCCAATACGATGATTTTGCTGGCCTTGCGGATGGTGGACAGCCGGTGGGCGATTACGATCGAGGTACGCCCCCTGATCAGCTTGTCAATCGCACCCTGGATCAGTTGCTCGCTTTCCGTATCTACTGACGACGTGGCTTCATCCAACACGAGGATGGAGGGGTTGTAAAGCAGCGCCCTGATGAAAGACAGCAGCTGCCGCTGGCCCAGGGACAGCGTGGCGCCCCGTTCCATCACGTTATAATCATACCCGGCCGGCAATTCCATGATAAAATCATGCATGCCGATGAGTCGGGCGGCCTCGATCACCTTTTCCCGGGAAATATCCGGGTTCCGCAGGGTAATATTATCCATCACCGAGCCGGAAAACAGGAAAACGTCCTGCAACACAATCCCTATCCGGCTGCGGAGGGTGTCCAGATTAAATGCTTCGATACGAACGCCATCTATCCTGATTTCCCCACGCCGGATCTGATAAAGGCGATTGAGCAGGCTGATGATGGAGGTTTTGCCGCTGCCGGTATGGCCTACAATAGCCACTGTTTCGCCGGGTTGTATGATAAAACTGATATCCTTAAGCACATACCGATCCTCGGTATAGGCAAAATAAACCTTGTCAAATTCTATTTTCCCGTTTACGCGTTCAGGGCTAAAGCTGCCTCTCTCGTTGTCATGGATATAGTCTTCATTATCCAGCACCTTAAACACCCGCTCACCGGCAATCATACCCATCTGCAGTACATTGAACTTGTCGGCAATCACACGCAACGGCCGGAAGAGCAGGTTCAGGAAGAGGAAGAAAGAAATCATCTTCCCAATCATGGCGGCAGCTGCGGCCGGGTCCGTAGTACGGAGCAGGTGCGCTTCCGAGGCTGCCCACCAGATGAGCAGGCTGGTAGAAAATGCCAGTACAATTTCCACTACCGGAAAAAAAACCGAATACGCGAAAATCGCCTTTACATTGGCATTGCGGTGGTCGCGGTTGATACGACGGAATTTGGCGGCCTCGCGGTCTTCCGCTGCAAAGGCCTGCAGCACGTGCATACCCGTGATGTGCTCCTGTACAAATGCATTCAGGGCCGCAACGGCATTCCTGACCCGGATGAACGATTTATTCACGGCTTCCTTGAAAAAATACGTCGCTACCATCAGCACCGGGAAAGGGGCGAGGCAGACAAGAGATAATCTCCAGTCCACTGCAAACATCACGACCACCACGGAGATGATCGACAGCAAATCGGCTACGATCGGGATTAGCCCGTCCGAAAAAATATCGTTGATGGATTCAATGTCGTTGATTGTGCGGGTCGTCAGCGTTCCAATGGGGGTTTTGTCAAACTGGGAAAGATTCAGGCCGATAATCTTATTGTACACTTTGATACGCATGTCTTTGACCACACTTTGGCCCAGCCACGCCGTAATAAACGAAAAATAAAAGCGGATAAGGCTCTCGGCGACCAGCAGCACGATCTGGATGATAGTGAGGGTGACCACCAGTTCCACGAAATGATTGCGTTGCCCGGCAGGAAGGCTGATACCCCCTTTAACATAATTGTTGATCGTGAGCTGCACCAGGTAGGGCCTCACCGGTGCGAGAACGGCCAGCACCACCGAGAGGGACAAGGAAAGGTAAAGTTGCTTTTTGTAAGGGGCGGCGAAACGGAAAACCCGTTGCAGGAGTGCAAAATCAAAAATTTTTTTCCTGGGCTTCTCTTCACTCATATTACGCAAATATACTAAGGCCGATGGGTCCGTGAGCGGGTTGATCAACCACCGGGATTACTTATTGTTCGCGGTTCATGGCCTTGTGATAGGCTTTAATAAAAATGGCGCCCAGGTTTTTATAGGGAGGAATGTAATCGTCAAATTTATCGCGGGCTTCGCCGGTAAACTGGTGACTCAAATCCTTCCACATCGGCAGCCATTCTATATTCTGGCCATTCAGCAGGATGTTGTTCATCGCTTTCAGGATCGGTTCATTCACCGTCTTGGTGCCGACCTGTTTACTCGAAATAATATGCGCATCGGCGCTGATGTTGAGCACTTCATTGAGGTTATTATAGCCACCACAGGACCCGAGGATGACGATCCTTGCCGATGGCTGAATCTGCGCCAGCGAATACTTTACATGGTAACTGTGCCCGCGGTGAATAAAAATGGTAGGCTTCAGTTTTTCCGCGGCCAGGTAGGCATCCAGCTTTTCCTGAGCCTTTGCATCGGGGTCGTCGGGTCCGTACAACGGTTTGTTCGCAAAGATCCAGACGGGTTTTCCTTTCACTGATTTGATGGTGAGCCAGGATTCATTTTCGGTCATTTTCCATTCCGGCCGGCCGGCAAAAAGTGCCTTAAAATTGACATACGAATTTTGCCCGTCATGGTCTTCATCCCCATAAAAAAACACCTGTTGGATAACCGGTCCTTCCGCACTCGCCAGGCTCTTATAATCCACACTGTACACGGGTGGGATACCCAGCTGGGCCGACAGGTTAACCTGTTTGCTGGAATCCGCCGATTCAAATAAAGTCTTTTCTATCCGGTACACCACCATCCCGTTTTTATCATTTGTTTTCACACAACGGTCGTAGTTCCAGGCCGCTTCGCGGAGCATAAATCCGGCGAGTATATGGTTTTTTTCCACGATGCTGCTGTAGGCATCCGCCACATCTACCGCGTCTTCCACCGAGGCCGTGGTGGTGGTCCTTTCCAGGCCGATGATGAACGCTTTCATTAGTAGCGTGGCGTTGTCGGCCGGCATAGATCTGAGCAGGGTATCGAGTGTGTTATAAGCGGCCGACATTTTGATAAACTTCCTGAAATAATCGGCTTTCACCGACATCAGCAGGCTGTCTCCCCGCGGGTTTTTCATCTTTTCAAAGATTCTTTTGAAAACGCCGAGGTAGCTGGACGTATATATGACGTCTTCGCTGGTCACACAGAGGTAATATAATTCCTGGGCGGTCAGCGGTTCCAGGCATTTAAACCGAATCGGATCCGGTTTATCGTGCAGGCCGTTGATTTCGCTCACATAAATATCCTTTGCCTTATTGGCAAGCATCCGGGTAAGTGACTGCATTTCCATCGGCGTATCCCGGGCGGGGGAAAGCATCCTGGCAACAAAATCTATCCGCGTCTTTACCAGCAACCGGTAATACGCCAGTTCATCGTCTTTTACCCGGTCGATATCGTCGAAAGTGATCTTGTTGTTGATCAGCAGGTCTATAAAAGGAAAATACAGCTGGCCGCTTTTGCTCACCGCCATCCTGGCCAGGGTATGCACGTAGGGGTCATCAATACCCCGGATTCTTGCGCCCAGGCGATCGCCCACTGCGGCATAGTTGTAAAATTTTTTTAAGTCGGACCGCGCCGCCACTTTAATCAGGCTGTCGGCACCGGGGATATCCGGGTTTTTCTGGAGAATGCCCAGCACGTCGTCCTGGTGCAGCCTGATGTATTTAGCCAGGAGCAGGGGGCCCGAGGGTTGAATACCCGGGTTCTCCGGGAACTTGAAACATTCGATCAGAATTTTCCCAACCGGGTAGCTATTGGCGGCGACGATGGGTTCGATGCTCTGGTTTTTGCGGTCGAGTGCCATCGCCTGCTCAAAGGCATCTACGAGGGCGGGGGCAATAGTGAGCGAGAAATCAGGTTTGTACAAATTGTTGCGGTAGCCACTCAGCAGCGTTTCCAGCCCCAGGATATACTTTACTTTAGCCGCATGCCGGAGGGTGGAATCGAGTTCGATGTCACGCTGGAGCCTGTCGACCCTGTCGACCAGCGCATAAGTAACCGAGGCATTTACCGTCGAATCGCGGGAAAGGGCGATGAAGTCATCCTTTTTGCCATCCAGATCTTCGAGGCGGCGCTGTTGGGCATCTACCTTGTCGTGAAACAGGATGCGGCCATTGTCGGAAATAAATTTATAGGAGGCTGCCTGTCCGGTACTGAAGAAAGGCAAGAAAATAAAAAGGCAGGCGACGAACAACAACTTTTGCATGCGCAACATAATCAGTAGTTAAGGTCAAAGTTACAATCAATACGCTGCACGATGTCCGAAAATTGTGATTCCGTTTACCCCTTGGGCATTTTTTAATCCCGCGAAGCGGAATAACATGCTACAAAGCCCCTATTTATTTGATTGTCAGTATTAAGAAATTGTGAAGTTACTATTATCATTTTTGGGTAAAGCGTGATTCCAGTAGGTTTGCGCAATTAAAGAACCCGATGGACAACAGGGAGAAAAAGATTCTGGTTGCGGACGATGAGCCCGACATCCGCGAAATCCTTCACTACAACCTCACCCGTGAAGGGTATTCGGTGTTTACCGCCCGCGATGGCGATGAAGCCCTGGTAAAAGCGCGGCAGCTGCACCCGGACCTCATCATCCTGGATATTATGATGCCTAAAAAGACTGGGGTGGAGGTGTGCGCCATCCTGCGCACCCAGCCGGATTTTAAAGAGACCCTGATCATTTTCCTTACCGCACTGAGCGATGAGTCTTCCCAGATCAAGGGACTGGACACAGGCGCCGATGATTACGTGAGCAAGCCCATCAGCCCGAAAGTGCTCGTGAGCCGCGTCAACGCGCTTTTCCGGCGGGTCACGAAACCGGACCAGGAAGAAACCGGCACCCTCCAGTTTGACAACCTGGTAATTGACCCGTTGCAGTATATTGTAAGAGTGAATAACGAAGAAATGACGCTGGCCAAAAAAGAATTCGAGCTGCTCTACCTCCTTGCAGCCCGGCCGGGGCGGGTATTCCTGCGCAATGAAATCCTGAACCAGGTCTGGGGTAATGACGTCATCGTTGGCGACAGGACTATCGACGTCCATATCCGTAAGATCCGCCAGAAACTGAATATGGATTGTATCACCACCGTCAAGGGCGTGGGCTATAAGTTTACTTTGTAAGGGGCGTCAGGCGCAATTGATTAAATGAGTAGCTTGCTCTAAACCGGTTTTGATCATGGATCTGAAAAATCTTTCGCCCGGCCAGGTAGCTGCGCTTAACGCAATGGTCATCGCCACCCTGGTGGCCGGGGTGGGTTTTCTTTTTCTCCTCACCTGGTGGATGGCACTCCTGGTTTTCATCACGCTTTTTGGCATCACTTACCTCCTCCTCAATTACCTGCTGCAACAATTCATCTACCGGCGCATCAAACTCATTTATAAATTTATTTATCAGACCAAGGCGAGCAAGAAGGAAGAAATGTACTACAAATACATCCTGCCTAAAAAAAGCATCGACGAAGTAAGTGATGAAGTGGAGCAATGGGCCGAACAACGGAAGGCTGAAATTGAGGTGCTGCTGCAAAACGAAGTATACCGTAAGGAGTTTCTGCAGAATCTTGCCCATGAATTCAAGACCCCGATATTCGCGATCCAGGGGTACGTGGACACCCTGCTGGACGGAGCGATGGAACAGCCGGAAATCAGGAAGAAGTTCCTGGAAAACGCAAGCCGGAATATCGACAGGCTCGTTAACCTGATGAACGACCTTGACGAAATCTCCCGTCTCGAAAGCGGGGAACAACTGCTCTACCAGCAACATTTTGTAATACAGGATCTGGTCAGGGAAGTGTGTGAATCACTGTCTATCAAACTGGAAAAAAAACAAATCCGCTGGGGCATCAAAAAGGGCTGCGAGGCACCGGTGACGGTATATGCCGATAAAGAAAAGATCCGGCAGGTGCTGATCAACCTGGTGGAAAATGCATTTAAATATGGGAAACCCGATGGGTTTATCGAAGCCAGTATCTACAAGACCGACGGAAAGCATGTGCTCACAGAAATCAGCGATAACGGCATCGGTATTGACGCGGAACACCTGCCCAGGATTTTCGAACGTTTTTACCGGACTGATGCAGCCCGCAGCCGTGATCGCGGGGGTACGGGGCTTGGCCTGGCGATCTGCAAGCATATCATCGAGGCACACGGGCAATCCATTCACGTGAGAAGTACCCCGGACATCGGCACGTCGGTGGGATTTACGCTGAATTCGAAAAAAGAATAACGGTTTCGCGGCGATATTCAATAGCTTAACCAACTCATAAGAACTGATACATGCTAACGGCTACAATGGAGCAACCAGTTTCCGTAAAATCTACCCGCAAGCTGGTCGCCTGGGCAGCATTCGCCAGCTTCAGCACCTATTTCTGTATGTACGGTTTCCGGAAACCGATGACGGCTACCACGTTCGATGGACAGACTGCCTTTGGTATCTCGTTTAAGTCGGCGCTGGTGATTGCCCAGGTCTTCGGCTATATGACGGCAAAATTCATCGGCATCAAATTTATTTCTGAAGTCGACCGCTCGCGCCGGCGATTTTATATTCTTACGCTCATCGGCGCATCGCACCTCAGCCTGCTGCTCCTCGCGCTTGTACCCCGACCATGGAATGTGGGTTTTCTTTTTACCAACGGTCTCTCCCTTGGCCTGATTTGGGGATTAGTGTTCAGTTATATTGAAGGCAGGCGGTATACTGACTTTCTCGCACTCATCCTGAGTACCAACTTCATTTTCAGTTCGGGTATTGCCAAATCCCTGGGCAGGGTAGCGATTGCCGACTGGAATGTGCCGGAGATTTATGCCCCCTTTGTGACCGGGCTGCTGTATATCCCCTTGTTGTTGCTGGCGGTATGGATGTTGGGACGGATTCCACCACCGACAGCCGCTGAGGTGGCCAGCCGTGGTAAACGGGTAGCCCTGGATGGTAAAGAACGGGTAGCCCTGTTCTTCCGCTTTTTTACCGGCCTCACTGCCATCACCGTGGTGAACCTGCTGCTGACCATCCTGCGCGATTTGAAAGACAATTACGGGGTAGAAATACTAAGGACGTTGAAACCGGATTTCAGCCCGGCTATTTTTGCACAGATGGAAACCATCGCGGCCGTGGTTGTGCTGGTATTGTTGCTATTCCTGACCGGCTTTAAAAACCATTTCCGAAGCATCGCGGCGCATCACCTCACTATTGCAGCGGGGCTGCTGCTGGTGCTGGGCTGTGCATGGCTGCTGCAACAGCGGTTAGTCAACCCGGTTATCAGCCTCATCGCGTATACCATCGGCCTCTATGTTTGTTATAATACCCTGCAATGTCTTTTCCTCGACCGGTTCATTGCTGCATTCAGCATAAAAGGAAATATAGGCTTCTTTTTTTATTTTATGGATTCCGTAGGTTACCTGGGCAGCTGCTTTATCATATTTAATAAGGAAATTGTCAGTCCGAAAATGAACTGGCTGCATTACTTTCTGAACGTCAGTTTTATACTCGGTCTTGTTGGCCTTGCCAGTATTACGGTTTCCTGGTTTTATTTTAAACGAAAACACAGCTCACTTCTGCTCCAGCAATCTTTATAACCTATGCCAGCAGTACACTATGACCTGATCGTGACAGGCGCCGGGGCGCTGGGAAGTTTTCATGCCTACCACGCAGCAAAGCGTGGGAAGAAGGTGCTCCTGCTGGAAAAAGATCAACGGCCATCGGAAGCTACCGTTCGAAATTTCGGCCAGGTGGTTCCCTCCGGTATGAGCAGGGGAAAATGGCAGCAGTACGGGCTAAGAAGCATAGCGATCTATAAAACACTGCATGCGCTGTTTGATATCTCCGTGAAAGAAGCTGGCTCGGTATACCTGGCATCCGATGACACCGAGCTGACCCTCACCCGCGAATTACATGACATCAATCTTGAGGAAGGGTATAGTTCCGTTTTGCTGAGCGCAGAGCAATGCCGGCGGCAGTACCCCGGCCTGAAAAAAAGTTATTGCCGCGGAGGTCTGTTCTTTCCAGAAGAAATCACGGTGGAACCGGACCGGATGATACACCGGCTGATCCAGTACCTGCAGGAACAGCTGGGGGTGGATTACCGGCCAGGCACGCAGGTGATGCAATGTGAACCTGCCGGCAATTATTGTTCGGTCACCGATACGTTTGGTAACAATTACCGTGGCGAAAAAGTGGTGATCTGTAACGGGCGCGATTTCCGCCTGCTGTTTCCCACCGTTTTTTACCAGAGTGACATCAAGGTGTCTAAACTGCAGATGATGAAAACCTTACCACAGCCTGGTTATCACCTGCCGGGGTCAATACTAACAGGACTGAGCATACGCCGGTATGAAAGCTTCTGCGAGTGTCCCTCGTATTCAAAACTTAACGCTGCTGATATTGATGCCTCCTGTAAAAAATGGGGTATCCATATTCTTTTTAAACAGGCCGATGACGGGGGTATTATCATCGGCGATTCTCATGAATACGCAACTGCGGAAAAACAGGATGAACTCGGTTTCCAGGTAAACGAAGAGATTAATGCGCTCATCATTTCAGAAGCAAGACGTATTTTTGATTTACCACACTGGAATCTGGCAAGCACCTGGAACGGCTTTTACAGCCAGAGCAGCATGCACGATGTTTTTGATAAGGAAGTAGCCCCCGGTATCAGGGTGGTCACCGCAATCGGAGGAAAGGGAATGACAGGCAGCGCAGGCTATTCCGAAGCGTCCATCGACAAAATGTTCAGCTAAATAGTTATCCGCCGAAGGGCATCAAAATCGTATTATGAGATCAGCAAAGGGCGTTCAACTGGTGGTCTGTGACATGGCCGGAACCACGGTGCGTGATGAACACGAAGTAGAAAGCTGTTTCACCCGCGCGGCAATGGAGACCAGCCTGGAAATGACAGATGAGGAAATTCTTGCGGTACAGGGCTGGTCGAAACGCCATGTGTTCGAAGTCTTCTGGGAACGACAGGTGGGCAGTAAAAACAGTGACTGGAAAAATAAGGTAGATCATTCCTATGCAGCGTTTCGTGAAATCCTTGAGCAACATTACCTCAACAGCCCGGTTTTGCCCACCCGCGGTTGCCTGGATTTTCTTGCATTTATGAAAGAAAAAAAGATTCCCGTGGCACTTACCACGGGGTTCTACCGTAAAGTGACTAACATCATACTGGATAAAATGGGCTGGCTGCAGGACCTGGACGATAATTATACCGGCAACGCACAATCGCTGATTAGCGCTTCTATAGCCAGTGACGAGGTAGGGCAGGGCCGGCCTCAGCCGGATATGATCTTCAGGGCGATGCAGCTTACCGGCGTAACTAACAAAGAAAATGTGCTGAACATCGGGGATACCCCGTCGGACATCCAATCGGGCAAAAATGCCGGCTGTCGCTTCTCGTGCTGCCTGACGAACGGCACCCATTCCGGAGTACAGCTAGAGCCGGAACATCCGGATCTGGCATTTGAATCGATGTCAGATTTTACCAGCTGGCTGAAAACATCACCGTAATTATTGTTTTGACAGCAATTGCTGCCGGAGGTGCTGCCCGGCTTTTTCCCGGAAGAGTAGGATATCAGGCAGTGGCCGGTGTTCAACTTTGGCAGCCTCGTCCCATCGCCGCATTTTGATGTACAGGCTGAACAGCGGGTCCGCTTCAAACTGCCGTGCTTCCGACTCTTCCATCCGCCCGCCCTGGAATTCGAGTGTTTTTTTACTGGCGCCGGAAAGCTGCGCATAATATTCAGGGTCTTTCCAGGTGAGGTATCGCTTGGCATTCACATGGGAGGCAATGAGCCGGCACATGCGTTCGGAAAATCCCTGTTTCCGCAGGTAACCCGCACCGACTTTTTCATGATCGACCATGCCGTAGCCGTCCATGGAGTCGGCTTCACTTTCAATGGGAAGCAGGTGCCCGACATCATGGAGAAAAGCGGCGAGCACTACTTCATCGTCATACCCTTCCTGGATGGCCAGCTCGGCAGCCTGGCACATGTGCTCCAGCTGGGATACCTTTTCCCCTGCGTACGCTTCAGCACCATGTTTTCCGTAGAGGTCAAACAGGTTATCGACGATCTCTGTAATGGTAGTGTTAGTCATAGCTATCGCGGGTGGGGCTAAAGGTAAATATTATTGAAGTCCTTTTTTCTTCTGCCTGTAATGTTCAGCCCGCATGTCGTCCTCATCATCCATGTCCGGCCCTTTTTCCACTTTTTTCCAGTCGATATCACGGTGGTATTTCTGCATTGCTTTGGTAACATCGAAAACCCGCTGATCGTGCCGTTCCAGCGTATACGGCGTGAAATCCGGTTTCGCAGTGAAAAAATCCGTTAGCAGGGAGGCGGTAGCATCGTACTGGTTTACGTAAGGTACGCCAAGGATATTATAAATTGTTTTGAGGATGGCGCCGAAATTCGCATGGGTATGACTCACATATCCCTTCTTCACATAAGGGCCGGCCATCATCAGTATGCTGCGGTGCGCATCAATGTGATCCACCCCACCCTGCGGATCGTCTTCGGTGATGATCACCAGCATATTTTTCCAGAAGCGGGTGCGCGAGAGAAAATGAAGGATGCGACCGACGGCTAAATCATTATCTGCTACGAACGATCGATTTGAATAATAGCCGTCTTCCGGGCGGGCGCCCGCCGAGTGGTCATTCGGCACCTGCATCGTAATGAGGGATGGCATCGGCATTTTTCCGCTGAGGTACCGCCTGGTAAATTCTTCCTCGAACTGGTTCATGCGAAACTGGTCTGGGATATTGGTGTTGAATCCGGCATAGTTGTGACTGGTACGGGTAAAGAGGGCATTCTGCATGGGCACCATTACCGCATGGGCGGCACCGGTAGCCGTGTCCATCCATTCTTCCCTTACATGAGCGGTTTCATTGGCCTCCCCAAAATTATAGAAATCGATCTTTTTTCGTTCAAGCGCTTCCCACAACCCGCCGCGTTCGCCATAGTCTTCCGGATCCATACTGCCGGTAGACCCGGGAAATCTCCGGCCCGGTGCCGTGGAAAAGATGTTTGCTGTTTTATCTACGCTGGAATTCGCTTCCACCCATTCATTCGGTATTACGCCTACCATCCAGTGATGCCCATGAATCGATGCATCACTGTCGCAATAAAAATTATCACTGAAAGCAAACTGTTTGGCCGCCTTATGATGGTTCGGCGTCACCTTCATCCGCACATATTTTTTGCGCAGCGAATCGGGAAGCGTGTACTCACAATTGACCCCGAATCTTGCAAGGGTACTGTCGCCCTTTGCATTTTTCAGCTGCCCGAATACTTCATCATAACTCCTGTTCTCCTTGGTGATATAAACGATGTATTTGATCGGGCTTTGGTGAGAGCCCGGCAATACAGGCATGGGATTCGCGGGGTCATCGGCCACCAGCCGGCTGTCGAAAGTGTTACTGATGGCCTGTTTGGTATAGGCCTGGAGCTGCGTTTCCGAAGGCATCGCCACGCGTTGGAAGGTACCCAGCTGGATATCCCCGATATAGGTCCCCTGGGGCGGCGCAACAAATCCGTCTCCCCCATTGGGACCGGCTCCATATCCCCTGCAGGTGATGATATAGATTTCCTTTTCGTCCGCAGACAGCCGCACCCGGGTAGGACCCCATCCCGAAGGTATCAGCCCCGTGGTTTTTTTACTGGCGACGTCGATCACCGCCACGGCATTAAAGCCCAGCAGGGCTACATACAGCGTCTTTTCATCTTTACTGAGTGTTAGGCCGAACGGCAGCAGCCCGCGGTACCGATCAATTCTTTTGTCGACCGTAATGGGTATGGTGCCGGCAATGCGGTGATGGCGGAAGTCGAGCACCGAGATATTGTCATTCGTTGCATTGGTGACGTAGGCGAAATCCTTACCCACCGCAACAGAATTCGGGCTTGCCCCGCCGACTACCCTTGCCTGATCAATCAACTGGCCCACCTGGTAACCCGTTTTAAATTTATCAGTCACCGTATTGCTGCGCAGGTCAATCGCAAAAACACTCATGGCTTCCGGAGCCAGCGGGCTGCCTACCCCCGGAATGGTTTTTCCGGTGACCACGGTACCATTTATCGACTCTTTCGTATTGTCGCCGTAAGGATGCCAGGGAATAACCATCGAGTCATAATTTTCACGCGTGAGCCCTTCTACCAGCGGGTAGGAGTACACGCCGACGTTGGCCACAAAAGCCGTTGATCCGTCGGTGCTGATCGCGAGACCGAACGGTTCCCGTCCTACAGGGATAGAAGCCGTAATTTTTTTTGCAGCGAGGCTGTACCGTACCAGTCGGAAATTGCCGCGATCGAGGATCAGCAATTCATTGCCGGCGGGGTTATACAGCAAATCCGATGTAAAACTCTCCCGGAAAGCGGTACCGGCAAAATCACCATTGAGGCTGATGGAATCGGTGCGCGCGAGGCGGTCGATATCGTAGGCGATCACGGAGCCATCGTCTCCGCCACTCAGGTAAATTGTTTTTGAATCCCCGGCAAACGCAACCCCAAGAAAAGATCCGTGCGGCAGGGCCGTGGGTAATGGGGTAGCCCCGGAAGTTGCATCACCGAATGGGTTATTGCCCAGCGGTGCGTGGGCAAGGGGGGAGTTCAAAGTTTGGTTATACCCCGGAACCCGCGTCGGCACCAATGTTTCCAGGTTGATGATGGTGAAAACGCCATTGTGCAGGGTTACCGCTTTTTTGCCATCCGGTGAAACCGCCATGCCAAACGGATCATTTGTAATCCTGATGCAGTTACCCCCCGGTGTTACATAACGACCGCTGGGTAACACCGTGGCACCTGCCATATCAATTTTGCAAAACTTTTCCGTAGCCGGCACGGTTAATACTTCCCGCATCGGAACCTGCGCCATTGCGTTGCTCGAACAGGTAATCAGCACGCTTAAACACCGAAGATAACGGGTGGCCATCGGGAGCTTGTTTAGTGAGAAAAACGCCAGGACGGCAATACAGTTATTGCGATTCCCGGCGTTTCAATTTACAGGTTAAATCATTACAGGCAGTGGCTATTTATTCACCCACAGTTCCTGGTTGATGTTATCTCCAGCACTTCCAAACTGGCTTTGAACGGCAGCACTCAGGTTGGCGGTGTTCACGGTTGCCTCGTTCGTAGGATACTGAAACCGGCGGGGTATGATGCCCCCGTTACCTGTTCCTGCACCGGTATTAAACGTTGGAACGCCTGTCCTCCGCCAGAGATAATAGCCCTGCAAACCTGAATTGCGGAAAAGGGCCAGATATTTCTGTGTCAGGATTTGCGTCAGACCATCGCTGTTATCGCCCTTGTACTTTACCGCCGGCTGGTTCAGGTAGGTGCTGAAACTGAAGGGAACGGTATAGGTAAGATTCCCCGTGCCATCCGCTTTACGAAGTGTGATGGTGTTGTTGCCGTCCACAATACCGTAGAAGTTAAACATCGCTTTTATGCCATTCTGGTACCAGGTATCTGCACTGCCGGTAGCCCAGCCGCGATTAATGCCCTCCGCGATACAAAAACAAACTTCGGCATAACCGACGATGATGGTAGGCTCCCCGGTGAGGCCGGAATAATAGTGATTATAGTTGTAGAGAGATAACCGGCCGCCGCCGGATTCTGAAGCGAGGTAACTCAGGTCGGCACCGAGTGGTGCGCCTACATAAGACCGGAAGTCAGTATCCGCGAAACCCAGTCCGCGTGCCGGCTCGGCGAGCACCATAGCACGCAGGTCATTCAGCGAGCTAAGGATATTGAGGTAAGTTCCGCCCAGGTTAAGGCGGCCCGCATTGTTACCGTAATTGGTGGCATTGTCAGGGTAGTAATTGTATTTGTCGTTGTACACGTACTGGAGGTTATCGGCATTGCTGCTGATAAGCGGGTACTTCACCGGGTTACCGACAATATCCGCAAACTGGCCCTTGACGTTGAGATCGGCATCTGTGTTGGCCTTCTTGCTCAGGTCGATCAACACGCGCAGCCGGAAACTATTGACTACTTTCTGCCATTGCACCAGTGCTGCCCTTGCATTGCTTGCATTGTCGCCCGGGTTAAAATAAAAATCGCCGGAAAACTCCAGGAATCCGTTGGCCAGTAAACCCGTGAACAGGGTATTGGAAGAATCCAGCCATTTCAGGGACTGTGCAAAGATCTCCTTCTGTGTATTGTACTTCGGGGCAATATTGGTCAGTCCCTGCAAGGCATCATTCATGGGCAGATCGCCTACTTTCATGGTCATCCGTACAAAGAAAAA
The DNA here is from genome assembly GCA_038229695.1 of Chitinophagales bacterium. Taxonomy (GTDB): domain Bacteria; phylum Bacteroidota; class Bacteroidia; order Chitinophagales; family Chitinophagaceae; genus JACMLD01. The sequence goes on from JBBROE010000017.1 coordinate 39,270, forward strand.
CGCACGCAGGAACAGCCCCATGGCATGGTAGGGGTTGTTTGAGGTGCCGGCGAGCTTGGCCGCCGTATTTTCCATGGAGATTACATTGCGAAGAGATCCGTAACTGAGGCTGGCACTGCCGTTCCAGTATTTGTTATCGCCGTAGTAAGTATAATTCGATGCGATATACTGCGCGGCTTTATCCTCGTACCCACCCGGGGATACCACCATATCTCCAAGTACGCTGCGGAGGATGGTTCCTGGTGGAACTGTCAGCGGGAGGTTGTTATTTTTGGAATAATCTTCGAACTTTTTATTGCAACTGGTGATCAACGCAACCACGGTCATCAGTGCAAGGAGTTTACATGCTGAACTTTTCATAATTAATACTTTTTCCTGGGCAAGGGTTAGAAAATCACGTTTACATTAAAACCATAGCTGCGTGTGGTCGGTGTTTGCAAATCATATTCCCTTGAAATTCCGTTGAACTGCGTACGGCCGGGATACTGATCCACATCGATGTCATGAAACGCAGAGGGGAAGAAATACAGCAAGTTTCTGCCCACCAGCGAGATGTCTACCCGGCTGATAAAAGATCGCGTAAACAATTTGCCGGGCAGGGAATACGTAATGACTACTTCCCTGAGCTTGGCATACGTCTTATCCACCATCGTGTGCTGCGGGTCATTATAAAAGCTGCTGACATAATCCTGTACCCACCCGGTTGCCGTTTTATTCTGTTTAAACGTGAGCGATTTAGCATTGGTGATTACCCCTGTGGTAGGGTCGTAATTGAGGAGAGAACTGCCCCCGGCCACCTGCACCCCGTCACTACCCAGGAACGGAAGCCCGTTGGCATCAACCGCACCGGCATACCCCTGGTCGCCCCAATGGTTAGACTCATACAACCGTGCCGCACCGATTTTCCCGGAATTGGTATTTGCCCCGCGCCCACCCTCTGTCAATTTTCTAAGTACCCGGTCCTGTATACGGCCACCCACCATACCGTCGAACTGGAAGGCAAAGCTGAAACTCTTATAGGAGAAATTATTATGAATACCCCATGACCAGTCTGGATCCGCATGCCCGAGATACTGCGCCTTTGGCAGGTAGATAGGAAAACCACTTTCATCGTGAATAACCTTTCCATCCGGCGTAAGGGCTTCAAAACTGCCGTATAATTTGTCGACCCGGTCGCCGATATGATATGGATAGCCGGTACCATTACCCAGCGTGGAGGCTCCCCCGGGAAATTTATCGTATACCTCTTTATAGGTAGCCCAGTTCACCAGCACATCCCAGCGGAATGATTTGGTCTGGATGGGCACACCGGTAAGCGAAATTTCAGCACCGGTTCTTTTTGTCACGGAACCGGTTGTAATGAAATAATTCAAGCCACTGGCCTCGGACACATATTGAGGTCCGATAACGGGGCCATCCTTGTACTGGAAATAAGTGGTGGACAACCCCAGCCTGTTTTGCATAAAGCGCACGTCAAATCCAACTTCGTAATTACTCCTTGACGAAGGCTTTACCTTGGGGTCGATGGTATAACCGGGGGTATAGGCACCGGTCACATTATTATACACCGGGGACGTTGTGTACGGAGGTTGTGCAAGCGTATAAGCGGGACCGTCATAGGGGGTATAATAACTGTTGCCATATCCAAGCGGGCTGCCCGCACCGAGGTCCTGGAAAGCCGCGCCGGCATAAGCACGTGTACCACCGTCCTTCACATTGGTGAACGCGCCACGCACTTTTAAGAAGGAAATGGCTTTCGGCATTGTGATATAATCAGAGAGCACGGAACTGAGCGACACAGAGGGATAGAAATAGGAATCTTTACCCACGGGAAGGGCAGACGACTTGTCCACCCTGCCCGTTGTTGACACGGTAAGGAATTTTTTAAAAGTCAGATCGACGGAGTAATAGGCACTCACCTGGAGCAGGTTGGAACCGTAAGAATACGCCCGGATCGGCTTGGCAGAATTGAGAAAAGTATACACATTGGGAACGATGAGCTGATCGGTACTTACATAGCTCGAGGTATATTTCATGTTCCGCATCGATCCGCCGGCAAATGCACTGAGTGAAAAACCGCTGTTACTGATATTTTCCTTATTATAGCGGAGCAATACTTCGGTATTGTTTTCCCAGAGGTCTCGACGGTCTTCGCGGTAATTTCCGTGATTGTGTTCATCTCCATAGGGGTGGGCAGAGAACGGCTCCTTCTCAGTACGCAGGATATTATACGTAGTGACGTTACTCCTGGCCATGATATCAAGGTCTTTGTTGATATTGTACGTGAGCCCTACCCAGCCATACAGGTCATTCTTATAATGCGACCGCAGCCACTCGTAACTCATGAACCATGGATTCTGGTACCTTTTGTACTCGACAAAGTTAGACTGCACACCTTCTTTACCCGGCTGCCAGTAATTGCGGATGTTGGGGTCGTTTACATTCCAGTCGGCACCCGTCCATACATCCACATCGTAGATTATACTGTTGGGTCCGTATACGGCATCCGGAATATTGGGCGTAAACTGCCTGTTGTAATTCACATTGGCTTCCACCTTAAATTTCTGGGTGACTGCATAGCTGCCAAACAGGTTCAGGTTAAGCGTATTTAGGCTGGTGTTCGGCGTGATGCCACGCTGGTAGCCATTTGAAACCGACATTCTTATGTTGGAGCGATCGGTAACGGAAGAAAAATTAATGTTATTAGTGGTCAGTAACCCAGCCTGTAAAAAATTTCTGAGGTTGTCTTTACCGCGGGCTATCCAGGGCGTAGGCTTGATGTTTCCTACGAACTTTGACCCGTCTGCAAAAGTGGTGGTATAGGTTTTCGTAGGGTCGTAGGGCCCGTCATATTGTGGCAGCAGGAGACCTGCATCGAGCCGCGGTCCCCATACATCATAGTCTTTGTCATTCCTGCCCGACCCTGTTCCGTTACTGTTATAATCGCCAAAAGCGTATTGCTGGTTGTCGCCGCCGCCATATTGATTCTGTACTTTGGGGATGGCGATAAATCCTTTATTGATCTGGGTGCTGCTGTTGACCTCAACAGTAAATCCTTTGGCATTCTTTTTTCCACGCTTCGTTGTGATCATGATGGCCCCGTTGATACCGCGGCTGCCATAGAGCGCGGCGGCAGTTGGTCCTTTCAGCACGGTATAGGTTTCAATGTCATCAGGGCTGATATTCCAGGTATCCGAATTGATCGGAATCCCGTCTACCACGTAAAAGGTAAGTGGTGAGCCACGCAGCAATACAGTAGGAGACGCCAGGATTTCTGCGTTGATACCTACATTTAATCCTGCCACCTTACCTACCAGGCTGTTCACCGGGTTGGATTCGCGTGCCTTGAGCAGGTCCGCCCCCTTCACCTCCTGTACGGAGTAACCCACTCGTTTGGCATCTTTTTTTATGCCAAGCGCGGTAACCACTACTTCGTTCAGGTTGCGCGCATCCGTTGCCAGCACGAGGTTATTCAGGTTGCCCCCTGCTTTTATTTCACGGCTGGAATACCCGACACTTGTAAGAACAAGCACATCGCTCGGTTTTGCGCTGATGGAAAAATTGCCGTTGTCATCGGTGCTAGTGATAGCAGCATTGCTGCCCTTTACCTTCACGGTAACGCCTGCAACCGGCTTTTGATCTTCCGATGAAATGATATTGCCTTTTAGAATTTGCTGTGCAAAAAGCGCAGAAGCAGAAAGTAGGAGCAGCAGAAAAAGCATTGTTTTTCGTGCAAAAACGAGTTGGTAAGTCATTACAGATAGTTTGGTTGATTCTAATTTACAGCATTTTTAATGTAAAAATGGATACTGGCAGTAAGTCCGGCCCTGCTGCCTCTACCCGGTGCGGGTTGGCAGTGTTAACCGCCAGAACGCGAAATTAGCCGGCTACTGTTACCACAATGTGAACTTTTGTTTACCGCAGTATGATCATAATTTCAGGGAAAACTCATGACAGGCAATCACTTACCGGAACTTTATAAGAGGCCAGTTGGTGGAATCGGCAGGTCATGTTAAGAAATTATTACCAAACATCTTTTTATACAATCCCGCGGCAAAGCGGCTATTTTTGCCCAAAACAGCGTCCATGGCCAACTCGTTTCTCAAGATTTTTATGCCTAAAGACAGGGTGTTCTATTCTCTTTTTGAAGATGTGGCTGCAACTGTCTCCGAAATGGGCCGGCTGATGAAAACGGTGGTGGCTGAACCTGATTTTGACAAGCGGGCGGCGCTGATTGCGCGGATGGAGGACCTGGAACATATAAACGACGATTTTACCCACCGCATCTTTACTGAACTGGGCAGGAACTTTATCACACCTTTCGACCGCGAAGACATTCATTACCTGGCATCTGCACTGGATGATATCGCAGACTATATTTATTCCTCGGCCAAAAAAATCAATTTTTACAGGGTGAACCCCAACGACCAGGGTATCCAGAAACTGGCAGACCTGATTGAGCAGGGCGCAGAGCATATTAAAAATGCCGTCGTGGAATTGCGCGACATGAAGAACATGCGCAAAATTACCGATGCCCTGGTGAAGGTGAACAGCATTGAAAACCAGGCCGACGATATCTTTGACCTTAGTATCGATCGCCTGTTTGAAACCGAACCCGATGCAAAAGAAGTGATGAAAAAACGGGAGATTTACCAGGTAATGGAAATTGTTACCGATAAATGTGAAGATGCAGCGAACGTTATCGAATCGATCATTATTAAATACGCATAACCGCGACCGGCAGCCCTGCAACTTCAATGGCATTGGCCCAAATCAATTACTATCTTCTCTATGACCTTTTTAGTCATCATCATCATCTTTGCCCTCGTTTTTGATTATATAAACGGTTTTCATGATGCGGCCAACTCCATTGCTACGATCGTATCCACCAAGGTACTGACGCCGTTCCAGGCCGTGCTGTGGGCAGCCGTATTCAACTTTGCCGCATTTTTTGTATCGAAATATATTTACCACGAATTTAAAATTGGCAATACGGTAGCCAGTTGGGTAAATCCACAGTTTGTTACCCTGAAGGTGATTTTTGCCGGTATTATTGCCGCCATTATCTGGAACCTGTTTACCTGGTGGTTCGGCATCCCCTCTTCGTCTTCGCACACCCTGATGGGCGGCTTTATCGGCGCAGCCATTGCGCATGCCCGCGGATTACAGGATGCCGGGCATTCTGTGGTGAACTACGCCAAGGTAATACCCACCTTCCTGTTCATCTTTGCAGCACCCCTTATCGGGATGGTCATTGCATTTTTCCTGACCATGCTCATCGTAAACATTTGCCGCAGGGCAAATCCCTATAAGGCAGACAGCTGGTTTCGCCGGCTGCAGCTGGTCTCCTCCGCGCTCCTCAGTCTCGGGCACGGTGGTAACGATGCGCAAAAAGTGATGGGTATCATCGGTGCCGCGATGATTTTTTACCAGAAGACGCAGGGCCGCGACCTCACGTTCAACCAGTTCGTGTCCGAGTACTGGTGGGTACCCATCTGCAGTTTCACCGCCATTGCCCTGGGCACACTGAGCGGGGGCTGGAAAATTATTAAAACAATGGGCACCCGCATCACCAAGGTTACTTCGCTGGAGGGCGTGGCGGCCGAAACGGCCGGTGCCATTACGCTGTTCCTCACAGAAAAACTGGCGATCCCGGTATCTACCACCCATACCATCACCGGTTCTATCATCGGGGTAGGTGCCACCAAACGGCTGTCTGCCGTACGCTGGGGTGTCACCATCAACCTGTTGTGGGCCTGGATCCTCACCATACCGGTGAGCGCGGTGCTGGCAGGCATTGTTTACTACCTCCTGCGCATTTTCATGTAATCTTTACCCGCTGTGCTACGGGGCCTATCCTGTGCTTTTATAATTGAGGCAACTTCTCTATATTGTCTTTTCTTTACCGCCTGCCCAAACTAAAAATTAAACTTAAATGAAGGGAATTATACTTGCCGGCGGGTCCGGCACACGCTTGCACCCGATTACCTATGCTATCAGCAAGCAGATCATGCCGGTGTATGACAAGCCGATGATCTACTACCCACTCTCGACCCTGATGATGGCCGGGATAAAAGAAATCCTGGTCATTTCCACGCCGCATGATCTGCCACTTTTCAAAAAATTACTGGGCGACGGCCACAGCCTCGGTCTTTCCTTTTCCTATGCTGAACAACCCCTCCCCAACGGGCTGGCACAGGCATTTGTTATCGGTGAAAAATTTATCGGCCATGATGCCGTGGCACTCGTTCTTGGTGACAATATCTTTTATGGTGCCGGCCTGGGCAAAACACTGGAAGCCAATACGAGTCCCGATGGTGGCATTGTATATGCCTACCAGGTCAGCGATCCCGAACGATACGGGGTAGTGGAATTCGACCAGGATATGAAAGCAATTTCAATTGAAGAAAAACCGGCGCAGCCCAAAAGCAGTTACGCCGTTCCCGGGCTTTACTTTTATGACAACGAAGTGGTGAGGATAGCACGGGATCTGAAACCGGGACCACGGGGCGAATATGAAATTACCGATGTGAACAAGGAATACCTGCGCCAGGGAAAACTAAAAGTGTCGATCCTAGATCGGGGTACTGCC
>JBBROE010000018.1:0-43748 GCA_038229695.1 Chitinophagales bacterium
CGCTGAAGCTGCCGGACGAGTAGGGGCTCAGCCTGGCGAAGCCCGATGTGCCGGTGGTGTCTTTGAATAACTCCGAATAAGTTTTGCCGAAGGTTTTGTCGACGTTCAGGTCGATCGTAAGGTCACGAACCGGGATGAGCTGGGCATTTATTTTCAGGCTTTGGTTATAGTCCTGCCGGTTTAAGTTATTGAGCAGCGGGTTGTGTGTAAAGAAGCCTTTTGAGGCAAACCTATTGATGTAGTTGGTGTCGGGTTGCCGGCCGAGGACAAAGTCCACCCCGGGGGCCATATTTTTCCAGTCCATCCCGAGGAACTGCGTACTGTCCGTATAACCTGCAAGGCTGGTGGTACCGGTTGAGTTGTAGGTGATACTCATCCGTTTCATGGAGGTCAGCAATCTTGCCAATACTTTGATCGGCATACTGATTTCGGGCAATGCATTCAGGTCTTTTATTTTCGGTTCTTTCTTTTTTCTGCCTTTGAGTGAAGACGTATCAACGACGTTTTTGCCGGGAACAGGCGGTGCGGGCGGGGCTGCTTTGGGTGCGTCCCAGTCGATAGCCCGCAGGAACCGGCTTTTTTGGTAGAGCCTGGTAAAGTCCAGTTCAGCGGTGGCATTTTTATCCTGTGAGTTATTCACGAAATTCCCCAGGCTGCGTGCCACCGAATCGAGGGAAGAAGCGAGCCAGCCGAATTTGGCGGCATATCCCACGCGGACAGTCGTCCAGTCGAGCAGCGGAATTTTAGTAGTGGGCAAAATATAACTGAAGGTTGCCTGTTGCTGGTAAGACACATTTCTTCCTCCCCTTAAAAAGTTATTCCACATCCGGCTTCGTTCGTAGGCATTCAGTCGCCCCGGGGCCTCGTCTACCCGCGCCAGGTTGGTGGCGTTAAAATCGAGGTTGAATGATCGGGTGAAATCCCAGTGCAATGTATAGTACCGGTCGAATGTGAAATACTTATTGAAGGTCTCCGGCAATATGCCTTTGGGTCCGCCTACGTTGCGCGGACGGAATGCCCCGAACTGTCTTTTCACATCACCGCGGAAGGCGAGGATCGAGGGGAGCGGACTGAAATTAAATTCTTTTAAAAATTTAAACCACGGGCTTTGCGATTTGATGAAGTTCTTAAAGGGCACGATAAATTTGGGCGATACCGAGTAGTTGTAGCCGAGTCCGCCACGGTGCACGATCAGCTCATCGCTTTCGATAAGGGGGTTGTGGTGTTCCTGTCTTGAGTACGAATAGCTGGCATCAAAGTTTTCGACGCTCCAGAGTTTGGGCCGTTTTCCGGAGGTGTTTATTTTTTTGACATTCGTAAAATTGATGGTTCGCAGGGTGGTCATCTCGATAGCATCATTCCTGATCGAGTCTTTTTTGGCCCCGGCTGCATTCAGCTTATCTGCCAGTTTTATATCCAGGTCATACGGATCGTATTCCGGCGCGCTGACGGTTTGAGAATAGCTCGCGTACATCGGGATGGAAATGCCGGCTTTCTGCGGGAAGAATTTACCGAGCTCCAGGTTGGTGGCGGCATCGAACTGGGTGAGGTTATCTCTTGCCCGTTCATTTACCCGCTGATCGATACTCCCAAAACCGATGCCCTTGAAGCTGCCTGAGAAGGTGAGTGTACCAAGATCGGCGAGTTTCATATCCACCCTACCCAAGGCAGCGACACCGCCTTTTTCATTGAGATCAGAGAGCCGCAGTTCATTAAACCACACTTCGGTGCAGGCCGGTGTAGCCCCAATATTCTGTACACCCAGGAACATGCCCCGCACTTCTCCGAGGTTGGGGTTACCAAGAATGGCGTAGCTCTTGCCATCGGCGTCAACTTCGCGGAAATAATTTGAGGGCTGCCCGTTGTTGTTGCGCCGTATTTTTAATTGGATAAGCCGTTGAAGACTCAGCGCCAGTTCATTCTGCGTTGGCCAAATCTGCGTGGGGTCGGTACTGTTATACGGGGTTTTGGTAAGCGGGATTTTGATTTCATAATAGTTGCTCACGAAGTCGTTGCCCAGCCGGATGACCGCCTGGAGAGAGTTTGGCAGCAGCGGGTCAACAGCACCCCGGCCTTCGGCATGAATAAACATCGATAAGGTGCCGTACTGCCGGAGGTCGAGGTTGAAGGTCTTGAAAACACCACGTGCATCTCCCTGGGCGAGGTTGCAGATCTGGAGACTCATGGCCTGTTCGTTCTGGAACAGGTTTACGTTATTGTTGCTGAGCAGTTGCTGGCGTTCCACGCCGGGGGGCGTAACGTAGGGGACAGGGGTACGTTTGCTGTTCTCTTCGATGTTCACTGCAAGTACGTTAAACTCCGTGGCTGAATTGGCCGGAACAGTATTGTAGTTACCGGTGGTATCCACCTTAAAAGAAAAGTTTCGCCATTGGTTGCGAACGAGCTGCAGTTCTGCAAAACGGCAGGTGAGCGAATCCTCGAAACCGGTCAGGAACATACGGATGAACCGGATGGATTTGAAATCCGGAATATTGCCCACTTTCGCCTGGTATTGGTCGATCGGCACGCGGAAGAGGTACCAGTTTTCCTGTTTGCCGTTGGGTATATTCGGTGTGAATGTCCTTTTGTCGGTGATGAAGTTCTGGCCAACGGTAAACTGGCCGGGAACGAGGTTGATTTTATATTGAAAATATTCTTCCAGCTCGTTGAGGGTATTGTCCCGGTTCAGGTCTTCCTGGTCGGGGTAAAGCGTAGCTGCGGTGGTGATGGTTGAGTTGGCCGCTGCGATGGGAGAGTTTCCCTGTGGGTTGTTGATGTCTTTATAGCGGGCAAGTATACCTGCCTGGCTGTTATCGTAGCTGGCGTCTCGATAGTTTTTAAAATTATCGCTGGATGGATCTGAAAATGCGCTTTGATAAACCGGCGAACCGGCGCCATAGAGGCTGCCCAACTGTGTGAGGTAAGCATTAAACTTAGATTGTTCGCCACCGTCGCCAAGCCCGTCGAAGCCCACGTCCTGGAAGGGACGGTCGGCAGGATCATTGCTGAACGCGGTAGTGACCTGTATGGGGTTGGCAGGCACCGGCCCCCACACAGAAGAGTTGTCTACGACCGCTTTTCCGTCTGCGCCGGGCAGGCCGTTTTCAAACTGGCGGCGGCCATCGCGCAGCACATCTTCAGAAATATTTCCGAGGTTGATGTAAAACTGGCCGCCGGTACTGGATGGGTTTTTCAGGAATGGATCCTGCATCCAGAATTCGATGTATTCAACGTTGCTGGTTTCAAAGTCTGTCTGGTCGATGGCCCGCATGATACCGCCCCAGCGCGTCTTGGGGTTGAGTAGTCGTCCGTCAGGGCCGACACTACCGGAACGCGCGTCGAAGTTATAGGGTCCGCGCTGCCCGGGATAGAACGCTACATCGAAGGTGACCAGCTGGGCCTGGCCATAGTCGACCGACTTGGTTGGAAACAGTTCCTGCTGGTTGATGGCACGGATACGGGGATCGGAAAAATCCTGGTATCCTTTAACCGGGTTATTGGATCCTTTGGCGTCCTGGAGGTTGGGTTCAATATTGTACCAGGCAAATTTGGCGCGGTTGTACCCATACGCGAGATCGTTGGTAAGGGCTGATTCAGGGAACAGCCCGTTGTTTTGCGGCGTAGAGGCCAGCACCCAGCTAACGATAGGAAAACGCAGGTCTATATTGCTGGTCGACCCTTCAAAATCGTCGATGTAAATCGATCCGCTGTTTCCTTTTCCAATCTGTGGCGGGTGGCCGGGTTTCAGCGCTGCCGCTTCGCCGTAAGCCTGGATGGAACTCATTTCCGTACTGTGGTAACCGGGCAGTTTATCCAGCCAGCGCGTCAGCCGCGGGAACTCCGAGCGGTAACTGAAATCAACGCCATACATCGTATTGCGAATCGGATCGCCGTCACTCGTACTCACTTTGCTGAAGTAGGGCCGTTCGCCCATGCGCACCATGGTACCGCCGATAGTCAATGATTCCCGTGCAGAATTTTTCACGAGATAATCCAGGCGCAAGCCCAGGTAATTCCGTTGCTGCAGCCCGAAGCCGGCGTTATTTTCGAATTGAACGTTTACCGGAACGCCGGAGTTGACGATGGCCTGGTTGATGATTTTTACCGTACCGAGTCCATAGTCGACCGAATAGTCGATCCCTTCTTTCAGCACTGTGCCACCGGCGCTTACGCTTACAGAACCCTGTGGCACGTTAAACGCACCGAGCGAGATATCGGTTGATGAGGATCCCTTCGCCCGGCCACTGATGATGAAGCGGTCCAGGTTGGCGTAGGTCTTGGCAATTTCTTTGATGGTATCGTAGAGCGGGTAGTAAACATATTGGTCGATGGTACTCTGCGGACTGCCATTAAAAGCCCGTCGCTGGAGGTCGCGGCCGAATGGTTCCAGGAGGGGAAAGACGATGCGGGCCTGCTGCGAAAAGATCGTGCGCTGTTCGATATAGTCAAAGATGCCATCTGGCTGCGGATCGTTGCGTGTGTTTAACGTATCCAGCCGCAGGATTTGGAGCAGGGGTACGCCGGCGCGGGGTCCTTCCGGCAAATATCTTTTTGTGCCGAGGCTGGGTTGCTCGAATAAGATGTTTAACTGGAAATCGGTAGGCTGCACCCCGCTGAGGTAGCTGCCATCTTTTGTTTTCAGGACATAAATATTTTTCATCATCAGCTTCCAAATCGGCAGGTTGGGCCGTTGAGAGGTAGCTTTCAGTAATTTCAGGAAGAGGACCTTCTGAGTGCCGGATTTTGCGGCGGTGGTATCCGGCGCCACATCCTGCGAAAATTCTCCCACGCTGTAAATTTTTCCATTGTAGCTGTACCGGAAGGCGACTCCCAGCACATCATCCGGTTGCAGGGGCTGCGAGAGAGAGAGATACCCCACCTGCGGGTCGTAATAGTAATCAGCGGCGGTCAGCTTACGGGCAAACGTTTTTTCAAAATCCTGGACTGGCGTCAGGCCAAGCGCGTTGAGTTTGGTTGTTACAAAAGAGGGGTTTCGGCTGGCTGGGTCGCTGACGATATCGCGGTAAAGGGTGTTGACGTTATTGGAAGGCAGCCGGTTGGGCATCGGCTGATAAGGCTGAATATTGGGATTGTAGGCGGAGTCTTCCCCCAAATCCATCAGGCCCACGACATCCCTGGTATCGGTAGTGGAGCCGTTGCGGTTGGTCACCCAGACTTCCATCTGCAGGATCTGCACCTGCGAGATAACGGCCGGGAGGCTGGACAGCACTTTGTTATAATTGTTCCGGAAATACTGCGCCAGCAGGAAGTGACGGTTTTCTTCGTAGTCGTCGGCCCGGAATTCGAAAAGATTGGAGGAGGAGCCGCCCTGCAGCCCGAGCGACTGCCGCTGTGAGCGCTGGTTGGCCAGTACGGCAGTCACCGACAGGCGGCCGAACTGGAGTTGTGTTTTTATCCCGAACAGCTGCTGGGCGCCCTGGATCAGGGTTCCCTTGGTGGAAAAAGAAACGTTGCCTGCTTCCACGCGGCGGATGATTTCGTCGCTTGTTCCGGTATAATCCAGTTTCAGCTGGTTTTCAAAATCGAAAGTTGCCTGGGTATTGTAGCTGATGGGAAGCCGGAGCTTATCGCCGATATTGGCGATGACGCTTAGGTTGGCATCCATATTAAAATCGAAGCCGCCACTCTTGCGTGCGCTCTCGGGTAAGGTGGGGTTTTTGATATTTTGTCCCTGGTAACCAGCAATGATATCGACGCTTCCCTGCGGTTTGATTTCCACTTTGCCGTTCCCGAAGATGCGGTTGAAGAGGTTGTCACCGACTGTAAGTTTGGGTCGAACCAATTTTTTATTCAGCGTGCTCAGCACATCGGCCCGCTGCCTGAAATAGGCGTCTTCCATCTGCCTGGCGCGGATTTGCTGGTATTCATCAAAGGTGAGGTAAGTGGGTTTTCGGTAATAAATATTCCCGATTTTTTCGAGGATATAGTAGCGGTGGGTAGCCGGGTCGTATTCGATGGAATCCTTTATGTTGGCGGGATCTTTCAGGTCGAGTGAAGACCGGCCGGGATTGGAGAGCGCATCGCCGCGCCTGTCGCGGATTGGGTATTTTAGCGAATCGCCAGGGTTTTGGGCATTAGCCGTAACGTCACTGCCCAGCACCAACCAGCAGGTTAGTAAAGCAGTAAGTAAGGTTAGCGAAGATTTCTGTATGAAACGGAGTAAAACAACCAAAACAGTTCCTGAAAAGTTAGTTAGGTATACATCTCTTCAATAGGCTTATACAATTTTCAATGCTTGTTTGATAATATCTTCTATTGTTTCGGGGGGCTGGGGGGCAGCCAGTACTTTTTTCACGGCATTTTCAGCTGCCTGCCTGCCGATACCGAGGGCAAGTAGGGCATTTAACGCATCCTGTTCCGAAGTATTGCTTTCCGGATGGGCTATATTTGGCTCCAGTGACTGGCGGGTTAATTTTTCGCGCAGCTCAAGAATTACTCTTTCCGCGGTCTTCCGGCCAATGCCTTTAATACTTTCCAGCAGTTTCACATTTCCCTGCACGATTGCCCGGGTAATCTCTGCTGGCTTCATGGAAGAAAGCATTACCCTTGCTGTACCTGCGCCGATGCCGTTTACGGCAATGAGCTGGATAAATAATTCTTTTTCGCGAATGTCTGAAAACCCGTAAAGCAGGTGGGCATCCTCCCTTATGTGGAGATAGGTATACAATAGCCCTGACTTCAGGCCGGCGATGCTGCTGTAAGTGTTGAGGCTGATTTGTACTTCATACCCCACCCCGTTCACATCAACAAATACAGATGCGGGGTTCAGCTGCACGAAATCACCATTTACAAAAGCAATCATGGCCGCGAAAATACGGATAATGTATATGACGCAATAGCTGCAGCCCGATAAAGAAGTTCAACCGGCTAACCCGGTACCGGCCCGGACCCGCAGTTTGCTTATTCCATAATTTTACGTGCTTCAATTTCCTACTTTTACCAAAATTTAGATCCCGATTTATGAATCAACCTATTACGGCTGCCATTACTTCAATAGGTGGGTATGTTCCCGAAGACAAACTCACAAATGCGGACCTGGAGAAGATGGTGGACACCAATGATGAATGGATAAGGTCGAGGACCGGGATCGTTGAAAGAAGGATATTGAAAGGAGCAGGAAAGGCGACGTCCGACCTAGCCGTGCCAGCCGTGCTGGAACTTTGCCGCAAGAGAGGGATAAAGCCCGCTGAAATTGACTGTCTTATTGTGGCGACCGTTACGCCCGATATGGTTTTCCCGGCTACTGCAAATATTATCTGTGATAAAACCGGTGCTGTCAATGCCTGGGGATTTGACATGGGCGCCGCCTGTTCGGGATTCCTGTATGCCGTAACCACCGGGGCATGTTTTGTGGAAAGTGGCCGGTATAAAAGGGTGGTGGTCGTGGGCGCAGACAAAATGAGCGCGATAGTGGATTATGCCGACCGCAATACCTGTATCCTTTTCGGCGATGGTGCCGGCGCCGTGTTGCTTGAACCAGGCCACGAAGGGCTTGGGGTAGTCGACAGCCTGTTGAAAAGTGATGGCAGCGGCCGCCAGTACCTGCATATGAAAGCCGGCGGTTCATTGAAACCGGCCTCGGTAGAAACGGTGACCAGGGGAGAACATTATGCCTACCAGGAAGGTCAGGCCGTTTTTAAATTTGCCGTGAAGGGAATGGCTGATGTTACCGCCGAACTCCTGCAACGCAATAACCTCACCGGTGACGATATTGCATGGCTGGCCCCCCACCAGGCCAATATGCGCATCATCGACGCTACCGCAAGCCGCATCGGGCTTTCCCGGGAGAAAGTGATGATAAATATCCATCGCTACGGCAATACCACAGCCGCAACTATTCCGCTCTGCCTGTGGGACTGGGAAAAGCAGTTAAAGAAAGGCGACAATATCATCATGGCGGCTTTCGGAGGCGGATTTACCTGGGGAGCCACCCTGTTAAAATGGGCTTACTGACCGGAAGGGTAAAGCATTGTGGGCGGCGCTCCGGCATTTTTTAAATGGCTGATAATAATACCTGCATGACAACTGATACTAATAAATTTCCATTGAAAGGTTTCTCCTCCGTAGCCCTGCATGCTGGTCATGACGCCGACCCGCGATCATCTCATGTTACGCCGATCTACGCAACGTCTACCTTCACCTTCGATACAGCTGAAGAAGGCATGCGGCGGTTTGCCGGGAAAGAAGAGGGTTATATCTATACCCGCTGGGGTAATCCTAACTTCACCGAAGCCGAAAAAACGATCTGTGCATTTGAATCTTTCGGGTTAACGGAAGCGAACGGGGAAGCGGTGCATTTGAAAGCATTTTTACACAGCAGTGGCCAGGCTGCCATGACCACACTGTTCCTGTCGAACCTGCAGCAGGGAGATAAAATCCTTTCCCATTTTTCACTCTACGGCGGCACGTATGAATTGCTCCACAAGGTGCTTCCCCCGCTGGGGATCGGGGTGGTCATTTGCGATTTAAGAGATTTGAATGCTGCGGAAGACGCGATGAAAAGTGATCCTGCGATCCGGTGGCTCCACCTGGAAACTCCTGCCAACCCAACCATTTCCTGCGTTGATATTGAGGGCCTCACCAGGATCGCCAAAACACGGGGTGCCGGCGTTTCGGTAGACAATACATTTGCTACACCCTACCTTCAGCAACCGTTCCGGTACGGGGTCGATTTCGTTTTCCATTCCACGACCAAATTTCTCAACGGGCATGGTACGGCTATTGGCGGCGTGCTGGTAGGCAGGGATAATGAACTGATGAAAACCAAAATGACAAAATGGTACCGGCTGCTCGGGGGCAATGCCAATGCATTTGATGCATACCTGCTTACACTCGGCATGAAAACGCTTGAGCTGCGGATGGACCGCCACTGCAGCAATGCGATGCGGGCAGCGGATTACCTGCACCAGCATAAGGCAATAGCCCGCGTACACTATACCGGCCTGCCCGATCACCCGGATTTTGAAGTTTGTAAAAAACAAATGAAGCATCCCGGCCCGATGATGAGCATAGAACTTAAGGGAGGACTGGAAGCCGGAAAAAAATTTATCGACCGGCTGCAGATGTGTACCCGTGCAGTGTCGCTCGGAACCGCTGACACCCTGGTGTCTCACCCGGCGAGTATGTCTCATTTTGGCGTGGGAAAAAAAGAGCGTGAAAAATTTGGTATCACGGATGGCCTAATCCGGATGAGCATCGGCATAGAAAACCTGGAAGACATCCTGGCGGATTTTGAGCAGGCGCTGGCCGGTTGAACCAATTTCTTAATTCCCCTCGCTGTTCTTGGAATGCCGCAGGGAATTAAATACGGAATTATTATTTTGACCCAACTATAAAACCCCGCATATGAAATACCTGCCTTTGGATCCCGCCATTTTTGTGCAGAACCGGCAACGGTTTTCTGAAAAGATGGAGAAGAACAGCATTGCGATATTCAACAGCAATGATGAACTACCGCTGAACGGGGATGCCCTGCACAGGTTTAAACAAAATTCAGATCTCTACTGGCTGACGGGCATCGAGCAGGAGGACAGTATGCTCATCTTGTTTCCGGACAATACTGATCAGAAATACCGCGAAGTGCTGGTGCTGGTGCGACCCAACGAGCTGAAGGAAAAGTGGGACGGGCGTAGACTCCGCGCGCAGGAAGGAAAGCAAATCAGCGGCGCACCCACGGTGGTATGGCTGGACGTACTGGACGGACTTTTGCAACAGTGGATACACCTGGCCGATAATATATACCTTAACAGCAACGAAAATGACAGGAAAGCTAATCTTGTGCCGGTCCGGGACTACCGGTACGCACAACAGCTGATGGAGCGGTACCCGCTGCATCGCTACCTCAGGAGTGCGAAGATTCTCCGCGAGCTGCGGGCCATCAAATCGGCGCAGGAAGTCGCTGTGATCCAAAAAGCAATAGACATCACCGGTAGTACCTTCAGCCGGCTCCTGTCTTTTATCCGGCCCGGAGTCATGGAATATGACATTGAAGCGGAGATATTTCATTCTTTTTTGTCCCAGCGGGCAACCGGCGCGGCATACGGGTCAATTATAGCCAGCGGGGACCGTGCCCGCACCCTGCATTATGTGAGCAACAGCGAAGTCTGCAAAGACGGCGAAATGATACTGATGGATTTCGGCGCGGAGTACGGAGGCTATAACGCCGATCTCACCAGGACGGTGCCGGTAAACGGGAAATTCACTAAAAGGCAAAAAACCGTGTACAATGCCTGTCTTGAGTTGCACAACTACGCCAAAAGCCTGCTGAAACCGGGAATCACCATCCTGGATTACCATGACCGGGTGGGGGAGTTTGCGACTGGCGAGTTTGTTAAGATTGGCCTGCTTACAAAAACGGATGTTAAAAACCAGGACCCGGAAAATCCGGCTTACCGCAAATATCTTTACCACGGTATTTCGCACCACCTCGGTGTGGATGTACATGACCTGGGACCGAAAGCCACGCCGCTCAGGGCGGGGATGCTGCTGACCGTGGAGCCCGGCATTTATATTGAAGAAGAAAAAATGGGAGTGAGGATAGAAAACAATGTCTGGATCACGAAAAGTGGGAACCGGGACCTGATGGCGGCCATACCTATCACTACCGATGAGATAGAGGCAGCCATGAAACAAAAATGAAATAAGCCGCAGCGGTTGTATACATTTGATCACCGTCCGCATTAATTATGAAAAAAATTCCCAACCTGTTTACCCTCCTGAATTTAATGTTTGGCTGCTGCGCAATCGTTTTTGCCCTGCAGACCGAATCTGTCACCATTGTGCAGGGCGATGATCTCTCCACCAGTTTCAGTGTTCCTGAACGCCTGTACCTGGCCGCTATTTGCATTGCCATTGCCGCCGCGATCGATTTTATTGACGGGTTTCTGGCGCGTCTGCTGCATGCTTGCGGTGAAATGGGCAAGCAACTGGATTCACTGTGCGACATCGTTAGTTTCGGAGTGGCCCCGGCGGTCATCCTGTTCCAATTTCTCCGGCTGTCGTATATGCAGCAGCAAAACGGGCTTGACATCAGTATCGCCTGGCTGCTGCCCGCTTTTCTTTATGCTTGTGCGGGAGCCTACCGCCTTGCACGGTTTAACATCAGTACACAAAGTCTTGGTTTCCGCGGGGTGCCGATCCCGGCTGCGGGGCTGGTGGTTGCTTCACTGCCATTAATCGCTTTTTACAATTATTTTGGCGGCGCGGTGAACAGTATCATCTTCAACCGGTGGTTTCTATATGCCGTCATTGCGGTGCTAAGCGGATTGATGATCAGCACTATTCCCATGATGGGTCTTAAATTTAAAGATTTTACACTTCGCAACAACCTACCCAAACTGCTATTGGTTTTCATCTCCGTTATTGCAGCGCTAATGTTGCACTGGCTGGCAGTGCCGGTGGTCTTCATCGCCTACATATGCCTATCTTTGATTTACAAAAGTAAAACCACATGACATTTACGGTAGAGGTCAGGGTGATGCCCTTAAAAGAATTGCTGGATCCGCAGGGGAAAGCGGTGCTTGGAGGGCTGGGAAACCTTGGCTTAAACGGTGTGCAGGACGTGCGCATCGGGAAAAATATTACGCTCCGGGTAGAAGCACCCACCTCAGATGCGGCCAAAGAGCTGGCGGAAGAAGCGGCCAGGAAACTACTTGCCAATCCTGTCATGGAATATTTCGAAGTGCTGGTAAATTGATCGATTTCCGGGTATTTCGGGGGAATGTAACCGTTAGCGCCTTATGTCTCTTCCCGATATAACTAATCCAATGCTGTATATCGTTCCCACGCCAATTGGTAATCTCCAGGACATCACCCTGCGGGCGCTCGATGTGCTGAAAAATGCCGATTTGATCCTGGCCGAGGATACCCGCACTTCTTCCAAGCTGCTGAATCACTACGGTATCCACCAACCACTTTCCCCCTACCACCAGCACAATGAACATAAAGTTGTCAGCCACCTCGTGGATCAGCTGGTGGCCGGAAAAAGTATGGCGGTGATCACGGATGCCGGAACGCCGGGAATCTCAGATCCGGCTTACCTGCTTGTCCGGGAGTCGATCAAAGCCGGTGTGCCGGTGAACTGTCTTCCCGGGGCGACCGCTTTCGTGCCGGCACTGGTAAGCAGTGGTCTGCCTGCCAACCGGTTTTGCTTTGAGGGTTTTCTTCCGCTCAAGAAAGGAAGGCTTACGCTGCTTACCAAACTGGCCGCTGAAGAACGCACCCTTATTTTTTATGAATCCCCGGTACGGCTGGTGCGCACCCTGGGCGATTTAATCACGCATTTCGGGGAAGCGAGGCCTGCCGCTGTGAGCCGCGAGCTTACTAAGATGTTTGAGGAAACAGTGCGTGGCAGCCTGGCAGAATTATTACAACATTTCAGTGCCAAAGAGGCGAGGGGGGAACTGGTGATAGTGGTCGGTGGCCACTCCTGACGGTTTATCATTTTTTTACCATTTCCGTTAAACCAATATAAGGGCATTCCTGTTTTTGGATAGGCAGGCTTAAATTACCGCCTTCCATAAAATAAACAGCAATGAAAATCAGCTATCTTCTTTTAGCCGTTATATCTCTCGCAGTGGCACCCATCGCCATGCACGCCCAGTTCAGGAAAATCCCGGCTGAGGTAACCAACGCTTTCCATGCGAAATTCCCTGACAGCAAAAACGTGGAATGGAAGGACAAAATCACCGATTTTGAAGCCGACTACCAGGTGGGGGATACCAGCTTTGAAGCCCGGTTCGACAGTGACGGCAACTGGCTGCAAACTGAAAAGGATATTGCTGACTCCACGATGCCTGCAGCGGTTAAGGATGGCTTCAGTAAAAGTAAGTACACAGACTGGGAACTGAAAACGGTCAGCTGGATCGAAAATAAATCTGACGGGATACAATACAGGTTGCTGGTGAGGAAGAATGCGATCGAAAAAAGGTTCCTTTATTTTGATACGTCTGGAAAGCTGCTCAAAGATGCGATAACATTATAGGCATAAGTTATATTTGCTGCCCTTCCGGAAGTTCCGGAAGGGTGGTTTTTTTATATGCCCTGCGCGGCACATGCGCAGATGTTGTACATTTCAGACTTTAAACAGGAAAATAATGAAGAGAGGTTTGTCAATGCTGGGATTACTGTTCATTGGCATGGCGGGATTCGCACAGCCAGGCAGGTGGCAGCAGCATGTGAAGTATACTATGGCAGTGAAAACGGATGTTAGTACCAACCGGTTTTCCGGCACCCAGAAACTTGTGTATACCAATGCCAGTCCCGATACCCTGTACCGGGTGTTTTATCACCTTTACTGGAATGCATTTCAGCCGAACAGCATGATGGATAACCGCAGCCGAATACTGGGACAGACGGATGTTTCGGGCCGGCCGGACTGGGACGGGCGTGTCACCGACCGCATACAACATCTCAGCCCGGAGGAAATTGGGTACCAGAAAGTGAAATATGTTCGGATGAACGGGGTGGAGCAAACGATGATCAACCACGAAACCATCCTGGAAGTAAAACTCAATAAGCCCATCCTGCCCAACTCTTCCGTTACATTCGACCTTGAATTCGATGCGCAGGTTCCGCTGCAGGTGCGGAGAAGCGGTCGTGATAATGCCGAAGGGGTGCGGTACAGTATGAGCCAGTGGTATCCGAAAATGTGTGAATATGATTATGAAGGATGGCACCCCACCCCCTATGTAGCCAGGGAATTCTACGGGGTGTGGGGCGACTACGATGTATCCATTACCATCGATAAAAAATATACCGTAGCAGCAACCGGGTACCTGCAAAACCCCGGCCAGGCCGGCCATGGCTATGAGCCGCCGGGTACCAAACCCGTCGAGCCTGCGGGAAGCACCATCACCTGGATCTTTAAAGCGCCCAACGTCCATGATTTTGTATGGGCGGCGGATCCGGATTATATCCACCATGCCATCACGGTAAGGGACGGCCTGGTTTTACATGCGTTTTATAAAATATCGCCGGAAGCCCTGAAGGCAGCGTACGATAAATTTTCGGCACGGCAGAAGCAGCAATACGGCAATGATGCTGCGAATTATATCAGTAGTTACCGGGAAGAGTGGGAAACGATACTGGATAAGGCAGCCAAGGCACTTCCGTTCATGGACAAGACCTTTGGTAAATATCCCTATAAACAATATTCCTTTATCCAGGGCGGTGACGGCGGAATGGAATACCCTATGGCCACACTCCTGAAAGGTGCAGGCACCGGTGTCTTCTTCCATGAATGGATGCACAGCTGGTACCAGGGTGTGCTGGGCACCAATGAAAGCGAATACGCCTGGATGGACGAAGGATTCACTTCCTATGCGGAAGACCTTGTCTCCCGGAATTTCTACGGTAAATCGACGCTGGATAGTTATAAAGAAGCATTGAAAAGAAGTCCGGGCGACCGGACGTTGACGGATGCCTTAGACAATATTCCGGAAGACAACGGGGATGCTTACCTCAGCTATTTCAAGCTGGTGAAAAGCGGTTTCGAGGAGCCGCTGAGTACCCATGCCGACCACTTCAATACCAATTATGCCTATAGCACAGCCAGCTATTCGAAAGGGGCACTTTTTCTTGAACAGCTTGGCTACGTGGTCGGCGACGAGATGCTGCACAAAATCCTTATCAACTATTACAACGAGTGGCGCTTCAAACATCCCAATGCCAACGATTTTATACAGGTGGCCCAGCAAACCAGCGGCATCATCCTGGACTGGTACAAGGAATACGTGGTTAATACGACGAAGACAATTGACTACGGCATCGACAGCCTTTGGGAAGAGGGTGGCAAAACGAAGATCAGGCTGGCAAATAAAGGCCGTATGCCGATGCCCATCGATTTGATGCTGAGTTTTAGGGATGGTTCAAGAGAAATGCATTATGTGCCGATGGACCTGATGTACGGCGCAAAAATGAATGAAGACAACGGTATTACCAGGAAGGTTTACCCCGAGTGGAACTGGACCAATCCCTACTATGTTATCGAAACGAACCGCAAACTGACGGATATCCTTGTTGCCGAAATCGACCCCAGTCACAGGATGGCCGATGTGAACCGTAAAGACAACAAGCTGGAGTTAAAGTGGTAATGATGCCGCAACGATAGCCCATTAATTAAAAAACCGCTTCCCGGGGGAGGCGGTTTTTTAATTTTGACGGAGAAATTTTTGCAGGATTTATCTTGCATCAATATTTCCTGCTGTAAAGGATTTAGGATAGGTAAGGTATAATGGTTTACGGCATTTTTTGCTAAAGCATCCCTTTACCCCGTAAAAGTAGGCTGATTGGCACCGCCCGCAATACCACGTTAGTAGTATTTTTTTGTTTAATTAATGACGTTGAAGGTCCACAAACGCTTAACGGCCAAAATATTTATTTACAGCTTCCACCCGGTTATTGACGTGGAGCTTTTCATAAATATGGTAAACATGTTTCCGGACCGTTTCGGGACTGATGAAGAGATTCCCGGCAATTTCTTTATAAAGCAGCCCTTTGGAAAGATGCTCAAGGATTTCTCTCTCCCGCGCGGATAGTACGTTCATAAACTTATCTTCCGGCACCCTTCCGTCACCGATGGTTTTGTTGCGAAATGCGGCCACGACTTTCCGCGCGATCTGGCCGCTCATCGGCGCACCTCCCTCGCTCAGTTCGCGAATCGCTTCCAGTAATTTACCGGGTGCCGTTTTTTTCAGGATATAGCCGTTCGCGCCGGCACTAAGGGCTTCAAAAATCTTTTCATCTTCCTCATATACTGTACACATCATGTACAAAACGTCCGGGTACAGTGGTTTCAGCAGGCGCACACACTCAATTCCGCTCATGCCACCGAGATTGATGTCCATGAGTACCACCTGGGGCGCCAGGGCCGGAATTTTTTCAATGGCTTCTTCGGCACTGGAAAAGCTTCCCAGTAACCGGTACCCGTCATACATGATAATGATTTGCTCCAAGGCAGAGCGGATGTCTTTATTATCGTCGACAATACACACAGTTATTCCCATCCTGCAAAGTTGAATGGATTTTATCAAATAACAATACCACTTATCGGTTAGTCCTCCATTCAGGGGGCCACGTGGAGCAGGTATTTTTCCTGGAAAAAAGGGGTGGAAAAAAGGTCCGACAGTTCGATGCTGCGGGGCCTGCAGGGACTGTCGGCAATTTCCTGCGCCAAATCACCTCCTTTGAGACAAATTAAGCCCTTCATGGTGTTGCCGGGAACGGGTGTTTTCTTCCGCAGGAGGGGTTTCGCCCATTTCCATAAATCTGACAGCGGGGCAACCGCGCGTGAGACAACGGCATCAAATTTCCTGTTTTTGATATCTTCTGCACGGGTATGGGCAACGGTTACATTGCGGAGCCCGATGGCATCTGCGACATGCTCTATCACCGTTAATTTTTTCCGGATGCTGTCCACCAGGTGAAAGTTCAGGTCGGGGTAAAAGATGGCCAGTGGAATACCCGGGAAACCACCCCCCGTACCCAGGTCCATCACTTCATTGCCTGGGGCGCTTTCAAATACGGCGGCGATGCTCAGGGAATGGAGTACATGCTTTTCATAGAGGCTGCCGATATCCTTCCTGGAAATGACATTGATTTTACTGTTCCATTCCGTGTACAACGCTTCGAGCGCGGCAAACTGGGCAAGTTGTGTCTCGTTAAAATCAGCAAAATATTTGGTGATCAGTTCCAGCTTTTCCGGGGCTTTTTCCATATCGCAGGGGCAAAAATGAGGTAATAAAAAAACATCCAGATATCAAACAGCCAGGTCCAGGGCCAGAGATCTTTTTCATTTAATTTCTCCATGCTTTTATAAAACACCCAGGCCTGTACAATCAGCCGAACAGCAAACACGGCCAGCGCCAGCCGCCAGTCGAAGTACAGCATCGCCAGCACGAGAGACGGGTAAAAAAGGAAATGCGTAAAGGCATACAATCCCAGCAGGAAGCGGTGTTTCAGCTTATAAAATTTTCCGGTTGAATAGTGCCTGGTTTTCTGCCTGCTCCAGTCGCGCCAGGTAGTTTTGGGGACAGACAGGGTGATGGCATCGTGGTCGATTACCACGGAGGTGTTCTGACCGGTGGCGACGCGGTTGATGAACAGATCGTCATCCCCGCCACTGACATGGTTGTGGGCAGAGAATCCTTTATTCTGAAAAAATAGCTTTTTCGTGTACGACAGGTTACGCCCGACCCCCATATAAGGCATGCCGGCCAGGGCATAAGAAAGGTATTGAAGCGCCGTATGAAAAGTTTCAAACCGGATAAGTTTGTTGAGTACCCCCGGCTTCTTGTGGTAGGATCCATAACCGAGTACAATGTCAATGCCTTCGGCATAACCATCCTGCATCTTCTGCAGCCAGAATTCGGATGCCGGCATGCAGTCGGCATCCGTCAGCAGTACCACTTCATGGCGCGCTTCCTTGATGCCGATTGACAGCGGATATTTTTTACCGGGGATAAGCTTTGCTTCATAATCAAGGTTAACACCCTGGAGATGGCGGAAAGTTTTTTTCAGTCCCTCCAGCATATATTTCGTTTCGTCGACACTGTTGTCGTTGACGACGATCACTTCATGCGTGGTGGGGTAGGTCTGAACCAGTACGCCGGGTAGGTTCCGGGCCAGGTTGGCCGCTTCGTCCCGGGCACATACGATAATACTCACGGGATGTTGCTGTGAGGTAAGTTTTTCTTTTTTTTTGAATCCCGCCAGCCGGCGGAAAAAATATGCGTAATATAGGAGCTGGATAATTGCTACGGCAAGCAAAATGACAAAAATTATTTCTCCTCCATGTAATTTCAATGATGCAGGTATGTTCATGTAAGCTGGCGGGTTGTTCGGAGTTAATCTGGCAGCGAAAATAGGATATTGAACCGTGAATCCCGGATTTTTAGCGCCTGCCTGCGCATTGTTAAATGAACAGCTGGCCGCAAAAAACCACGCCAATGCGGCGGGGCTAATTCAGTAGCGGGCTTTTACTTTATCTTGCGGTCCTTTATGCCAGCACTTACTTACAGAACCGAACACACGGATCCGCATTCCGGCGCAAGGGCGGGCCGCATTACCACCGACCACGGTGAAATCCTGACGCCGATTTTTATGCCTGTCGGCACCGGTGGAACGGTGAAAGCTGTTTCGCAGCAGCAACTGCTGGAAGATGTGAAAGCTCAAATTATTCTCGGTAATACCTACCACCTTTACCTCCGGCCGGGAATCGAAACACTCGAAGCGGCAGGCGGGTTACATCAATTCAACAACTGGCATAAGCCCATATTAACGGACAGTGGGGGGTACCAGGTTTTTTCACTGGCAGCCAACCGGAAGATTACCGAAAGCGGGGTGGTATTCCAGAGTCATATCGACGGCAGCCGGCATGTGTTTACCCCGGAAGGCATCATGGACATCCAGCGGATTATCGGGGGAGACATCGTCATGGCGTTTGATGAGTGCCCGCCTTATCCCAGTACCTACGAGTATGCGAAAAAAAGTATGGAGCTCACGCACCGCTGGCTCGACCGGTGCGTGGCCCGGTTTGCCGAAACGCCGGACAAATACGGCTATACGCAAAATCTTTTTCCGATCGTACAGGGCAGTACTTATCCTGACCTCAGGAAGGCGTCTGCCGGATATATCGCGTCCAGTGGCGCAACAGGTCATGCCATTGGCGGGTTAAGCGTGGGCGAGCCGGAAGAAATGATGTATGAATACTGCGCACTTTGCTGTGAGATCCTGCCGGCCGATAAGCCCCGCTACCTCATGGGCGTAGGCACACCGTGGAATATTCTGGAAAGTATTGCTCTTGGGGTAGACATGTTCGACTGTGTAATGCCTACCCGCAATGGCCGGAACGCCATGCTCTTCACCAGCCAGGGCGTAATCAATATCGACAACAAAAAATGGGAGCGCGATTTTTCGCCCATCGACGCTGGTATTCCCTGTGCGGTCAGCAATGAGTACAGCCGTGCCTATCTCCGTCACCTGCTGAAATCGAAGGAAATCCTGGGCCTTACCCTGGCCAGCATTCATAACCTTGCCTTTTACCTGTGGCTGGTCGGGGAAGCGAGAAAGCACATCGAAGCGGGTGATTTTCTTTACTGGAAAAATGCCATGGTGCCTGTTTTGAAACAACGGTTATAGGGAAAAAAGCTATTCCGACTTTTTATAGACGTGTACCAGGATAATAAAAAATAACACGGTGCCGACGTAAAAGCTGAATTCGGTCCAGTCGTACTGCGTGAAAAGGCCATTGAATTTAAAATAGGTGCTGTTGTCGTCCGGCAGGAAATACGGATAGGTAAACTTTACAAACGGCCAGAATTTTTCCGTCTTGGGTTCACCGGTAACATTGAAAAACGGCACTTCATTATAAGAGAGTACCAGGGCACAAAGATGAAAAAGACACCAGGCGATGGCCCAGCGATATTTTTTCACCTGGGTGGCAAATACCGGGGTGTCAGGTGAATTCGTGATACTGGCCTGACCAGCAAAACTGCTTCTTTTCATGGAGATAGGTTTAACCCGGAAACGCCACAGCTTTTTCCGGGAGGCATACTGCGCGGCAATCGGTCGACCCATTGGGGTTAAAGCCTACAGCAGCCGGAAGGGGCGAACTGTTCCCCTCCCTTTCCAGCGTCATTAAAACGCAGGATGTATTTCCGTCAAATATAATAGCTTTTTTTTACATGTACTATACCCGGATCCGCGCCTGCTGGCGCCTATATAACTAATTTTCAACATATTTTATCCTATTTTTGGCGGCTTTCTGTTACCTATTGTTTTCTCATGAAGATTTTAGATCGGTATATCATCCGGAATTTCCTGGTCACCTTCGTTTTTACCATTCTTGCGCTTACGGTCATTTCGGTGGTGATAGATACCAGCGAAAAAGCCGATGATTTTGTAAAGTCCGGCCTCTCTTCCTCCGATATCATTACCAAATATTATTTCGGGTTCGTTCCCTTTATCATTTCCATGATTTTTCCGCTGATGGTGTTCATCGCCGTCATCTACTTTACGTCGAAGCTCGCGGGCCGTTCGGAAATAGTCGCTATCCTTGCCAACGGGGTCCGTTACCGGCGGTTCCTGCGTCCTTATTTCTTCGGTGGATGTATACTTGGCCTGATCCTGCTCTATTGCAACATGTATGTTTTTCCAAAGGGGAATGCGATTAAAAATGAATTCCAGATACGGTATGTAGACGGAAACAATTCTTACTATAGCGGGCAGCTGTCCAACACCACCTTCTATTTAAAATCAGACACCAACACTTATGTTGCTATTCGTTACTACGATACCGCCAGTAAGGTATCAAGCGGGTTTTTCCTGCAGAAAATCAGGGGCAATAAAGTCTATTACAACCTCCGGGGTGAGTCGATAAAATGGGATACTGCGAAGCTGGACTGGAAAGTGGAAAATGCGGTGGAGCGAAAGATCGATGGCATGCATGAAACGGTGCGGCAGGTACCGTCCATGAACCTGAAACTCAATCTTACGCCTGCAGATTTGCGGCGAGATGAATATCTGAAAGACAAACTCAGTTCCCCGGACCTGCGGCATTTTATCAGCATGGAAGAACTGAGGGGCACAGAAGGACTGAATACGTATAAGGTGGAGTACTACCGGCGCCTGGCAACGCCATTTTCAGTGATTATCCTTACCCTGTTGGGGGCGGTAGTCGCCAGCCGGAAAACGCGTGGCGGCAGTGGTCTTCACCTGGCTTTCGGGATCGTGGCTGCGGCTACTTTTGTAATTATGGACCGGTTTTCGGTCGTCTTTTCCAGCAAAGGAACCCTGCCCCCGCTTTTAGCTGCCTTCCTTCCGAATATTATTTTTACTATTATTACGATCGTGGTGTACCGTAAAGCACCGAAATAGCACTTGACCAGCCTGGCAGACCATCGATTCCAGCTGAAAATACTTTTCTTTGTACCGCCACCAACATCACAGGTAAACATGCGCTATTATATCATCGCCGGTGAGGCATCAGGGGATTTGCACGGCAGTAACCTGCTGCGCTCAATAAAACAAGTTGACCCGCGCGCGCAGTTGCGCGGTTGGGGCGGCGATCTGATGGAGCAGGCCGGCATGGAACTCGTAAAACATTACCGGCAGCTGGCCTTTATGGGTTTTGCCGAAGTGATTCGCAACCTCCCTGCCATCCTAAAGAATTTCCGGCTGGCCAAAAAGGATATTACGGCCTTCCGGCCGGATGTAATCATATTTATAGATTACCCCGGCTTCAACCTGCGCATGGCAGGCTGGGCGAAGGAGAAGGGATACAAGACGGCGTATTATATTTCACCGCAGGTATGGGCGTGGAAAGCATCCCGCGTACACAAGATTAAGGCTGCTGTGGATCGCATGATGGTCATTCTTCCTTTTGAAAAAGCTTTTTATGAAAAATGGGCGTACGCGGTCGACTATGTAGGTCATCCGCTTATGGAAGTGCTGGAAACGGAACAGCCGGCAGCAGCGGCAGAGCGGCTGTCGGACAAGCCAGTGGTTGCATTGTTGCCGGGCAGCCGCAAGCAGGAGATCCTGCACAAACTGCCGGTGATGCTGCAGATGGCTGCCTTTTTCCCGGGTTACCAGTTTATCGTTGCGCGGGCGCCGGGAACGGACGCCGGGTTCTATGCGTCCATGATGGCGGGTTTTGATAACGTGTCGGCGGTAAGCGGGCAAACCTATACCCTGCTTAAACAATCGGAAGCGGCACTGGTAACCAGCGGTACAGCCACCCTGGAAACAGCTTTGCTGGGTATACCGGAGGTGGTCTGCTACAAGGGCAGCGCCATTTCTTACCAGATAGGAAAACGGCTTATCCGGGTGAAATACATTTCCCTGGTGAACCTTATCATGGATGAGCCGCTGGTCACGGAGTTAATTCAACAGGACCTGACGCCCGAAAAACTGAAAAAGGAGCTGGCTGACCTGCTATTCAATCCTTTGAAAAAACAGGCACTCCAGGCCGGATATGCAGCGCTGAGGGAAAAGCTGGTTACCGGGGGCACCGCTTCGCGGAATGCTGCGGAGATCATTACTGTGATGGCCGCAGCCGGCCCTAACAAACAACAAAAAAGCGAAACGGCTGACTGAACAACCATTTCGCTTCGTGGAGAGTATCGGGGTCGAACCGACGACCTCTTGCATGCCATGCAAGCGCTCTAGCCAACTGAGCTAACCCCCCGCATTAATTTCGGATGGCAAATATAGCCGTTTTTGATAAAGTGCGGGTCAAATAAAAGAACATTTCCGGTAAAAGCTTGTTAGAACTGTACCGCAACTAAACTTACACGCACATGGGCATTTGGCAGCAGGTTCAGGAATACCTATACCTTAAAAAGAAAGATCCCAACCAGCCTGATTCGGCCTGGATGAAATACATGCACGGCATCAACCGCATCAGTATTTTTATGTTCCTGGTTGCCATCCTGGTCATCATCCTGAAAGTGATTTTTTTCCGCCGGGCTGCGTAACGGTTTTTTATTTTTCCCGATTCGGTTCTTCCGGTCACCGCGGTATGGTTTATCAGTCAAGCCATACGACCTCCTCGGGTGTGCCTGGCATCGTTCAGGTCCTGCTGATTTTTGGTGACAATCTCCTGCGCACCTGTATATTTGGAAGCTGTTTGCGGGTACTGTCCTCCCTTCGCACCAAATATTGCCTTTATCATGACCACCTCACGAATTGGTTTCACCAGTCTGCTGCTCCTGCTCGCGCACATTATCTGCGCGCAATCGATGGTTTTATGGTACAACCAGCCGGCCGTTAAATGGACCGAAGCCCTGCCACTTGGTAACGGCCGCATCGGCGCCATGGTTTTCGGCGGAGCGGGTACTGACCATATCCAGTTCAATGAAGAGACGTTATGGAATGGCGGTCCCCGGCAATACAACCGCCCGGGAGCCTGGCATTACCTCGATACGATCCGGCAGTTGCTTTTCCAGGGAAATCAAAAAGATGCGGAAGCTATCGCCCAGGAGCATTTTATGGGCCTGAAGAGCAACGAAGATTCGACGGCAGCATGGGTGGACCGCAATGCTCCGGGCCAGTACCAGGCCGACTACCAGCCATTTGGAGATCTCCGACTGGTCTTTCCCGACTCGGCAGGAATTAAGGATTACCGGCGGGACCTGGACATCAGCCATGCCATTGCCCATACCAGTTATTCGATTGGGGATACCCGCTATACCCGGGAATATTTTGTAAGCCAGCCCAACCAGGTACTGGCGATTCATTTCACGGCTTCAAAAAAAGGCTCTGTCACTTTTCAGGCATCGCTGGCCAGCCCGCACACCGCGTCCAGCGTCATTAAACTGAATGATAATACCCTGGTCCTTTCCCTGTCCGTACACAACAGTATCATGAAAGGGCAGGCCTACCTGCAGGTTAATGCAGGCAGCGGAAAAGTGCGCGTAACTGGTAATGTTATTGAGGTGGACAAAGCAGACGACGTTACCATCTACCTGGCCGCCGGTACAAACTATAAGAATTATGCCGATGCCACTGCAGACCCCGCCATTCCATGTATCGATGCAATGAAAGGTACTGCCGGTGTGGCCTACACGCAAATCCGGGAAAGGCATGTCCGTGAATATGAACAGTATTTCAACAGGTTCAGCATAAATCTCGGAAAGAACGAAAAGGAGGCCCTTCCTACTGATCAACGGCTGGAGCAATTCGCTTCGGCCGGCGATCCTTCGCTCGTCGCGCTGTACGTGCAATATGGCCGGTACCTCCTTATTGCAGCATCCCGGCCGGGCACCAGGCCGGCTAACCTTCAGGGCATCTGGAACGATTTGCTGTCGCCACCCTGGGGCAGCAAGTATACCACGAATATTAATACGGAAATGAATTACTGGCCGGCTGAGTTGCTTAACCTGCAGCCTCTGCATGAGCCCTTGTTCGAGATGGTTGCGGAACTTGCCGTAACAGGCCAGGAAACCGCGAAAGATTATTATCATGCCCCCGGATGGGTACTGCATCACAACACTGATCTCTGGCGGGGCACCGCCCCAATCAATGCCTCGAACCACGGCATATGGGTTAGCGGCGGAGCCTGGCTATGCCACCAGCTATGGGAGCATTTCCTGTTCACCCGTGATACCGCTTTCCTGCGCAACAAAGCCTATCCTGTTATGCGGGAAGCCGCGCGTTTCTTCAATGTGTATTTAATTAAGGATCCGGTAACAGGCTACCTCATCAGCACCCCATCCAATTCGCCGGAACAGGGCGGACTGGTAGCCGGTCCCACCATGGACCACGAAATTATCCGCGACCTGTTTAAAAACTGTATTGCGGCGGGCCGCATACTTGGGGCAGACGACCGTTTCCTCGATACGCTGCAAATGAAGTACAGCCACATTGCGCCGCTGAAGATCGGCCGTTACGGGCAGTTGCAGGAATGGATGCAGGATATTGACGACAGCAGCAATAAACACCGGCACGTGTCTCACCTGTGGGCCCAGTATCCGGGAAATGCCATCACCTGGGATGAAACGCCGGCGCTGATGAAAGCAGCGCGCCAGTCGCTCATTTACCGCGGTGATGCGGCGACCGGCTGGAGCCTCGGCTGGAAACTGAATCTCTGGGCAAGGTTCAAAGAGGGCGATCATGCCTATACCCTGATCAAGATGCTGCTGACGCCTGCCGGCAAAGGAGCGGGCAGTTATCCCAACCTCTTCGATGCACACCCGCCTTTCCAGATCGATGGCAACTATGGTGGAGCTGCCGGTGTAGGCGAGATGCTGATACAAAGTCATACCCAGTATATTGATATCCTGCCCGCATTGCCCTCCGCATTCGCCTCGGGAGACGTGAAGGGTATCTGCGCGAGAGGCGGATTCACCGTTGATATCCGGTGGAGCGAAGGCACACTCCGCCAGCTGGTGATCTATTCAGCTGCAGGACAACCCGCGTTGATACGGTATGCCGGTAAAGTGAAGCGCCTCGTAACCAAGAAAGGTGACAAATATGTATTTGACGGAAAACTCGATCCTGTGCAGTAGCACCCACCATTCATCGCCGGGATAGCACGGTGATTTGATCTGTACCCCGACAATTTATTATTATGAAGATATACCACACCACGGCCGGCATTGTGATAGTCGATAACGGCCATTGTTTTCTTTCGCTGGAAAAAGACTGGGATGTTTTTATCAATCGCGATCATCTTTACCGGCAGCTGAAAGAAGAAGTCGCTACGCTTACAAGGGCAGGCGGGCCGGAATGGCTGGAGCAACAGCAGATCCTCGCCCCGGTCGGCACCCAGGAAATATGGGCCGCTGGTGTTACTTACCTGCGCAGTAAAACAGCCAGGATGGAGGAAAGCAGGGACAGTGGCGGAGCTACTTTTTATGACAAGGTATATGAGGCCACCCGCCCGGAATTATTTTTCAAATCAGTGGGGTCAAAAGTGATGGGTCACCGCCAGCCCGTTCGTATCCGGAAAGACAGCACCTGGAATGTGCCGGAACCGGAACTGACACTGGTTATCAACAGCAGCGGTACCATTGCAGGCTATACCATCGGGAATGACATGAGCAGCCGCAGCATCGAAGGTGAAAATCCTTTGTACCTGCCGCAGGCAAAAGTTTACGATGGCAGTGCCGCCATTGGTCCCTGCGTGCTGGTGAGCGACAAGCCACTGTCCCCGGATACCGTCATTTCCATGTCCATCAGCCGGCAGAACAAAACCGTTTTCGAAGGCAGCGTCGCCATCAGCCAGATGAAAAGGTCGCACCAGGAGCTGGTGGATTATCTCTACCGGGAAAGCAGTTTCGCGGGCGGGGCCTGCCTGATGACGGGTACCTGCGTGGTGCCTGACAACGATTTTACTTTAGCCGCCGGGGATGTGATCACGATACATATTGAAGGCATTGGCACCCTGGTCAATACGGTGGCAACCTAGCATTTCGGTTATGCGGAATGGTTATGAAAGATAAGGGTAGACAATTCATCGCCCACGTTAATCAGTCCTGTTCCCCTGTGCAGTAGGTTTTGACCGAACATGACTTTGTTGTTTTTTGTGCGGTAGGCTGCAAGCGTTTTGAGCGGCTCCCTGGAGGCAGTTCCGTTGTCCTGGTTGATAGTGGTGATCACGCAACGCGCGCAGGGTTTAACAGCCCGGAAACAAACCGGGCCGATGGAAAAACTATCCAGCCGATCTTCCAGGAAAGGCTCCCCGCCGGAGAAGACGATATTGGGGCGAAACCGGTTCATCGGAACAGGTTCATCCAGCCGCCGGTTAAGATCATCCAGCGCCGCACAGCCCGCCAGCAACAGCGGAAATCCATCTGAAAAAGAAGTGATGTCTGCTCCGCCCGCATGGACATCGTGTACCGGCCGGTGCGTGGTCTCCGGCAGGTAAACCAACCTACAGCTGGTGCCAAGTATTGCGGAGAACCAATCGTGCACGGACTGATCAAACAAGAGGGCCTCACAATGGTCGTCCCACACGGTCACCTGTAAAGTTTGCCGGCCTTCCGGCCGGAAGGGGATCACTACAGACCGGTCTGGCTGTTTCTTATGTACGATCCGTAAGCCTTCTTTGTCAAAAGCCGGATGCAGCAGTGCAAGGGCCGGCATTTCGCGCTGTGAAAGAAAACGGTTGTTGCCGTCCACCAGCATCATCAGCCGATCGTGTTCAAGGCCCGTACGCAGAACCTGTGCAGACTGCACCGATAGTCCGCCGATGGATTTGATCGGATAAATATGTAGTTCCTCCACCCTTAACATAGCGGTAAAGTTAAACATATCCGCATTGAGTAGGGTTATTGGGGGTCGCTGTTGTATGAACGCAGCTTAAAAATCGCATGCTTTTTAAATTATACTTGGTATATTAGTGCTGCACTAAATTGCTGCCATGGGTGCTGCTTCACTGATCATATTAATCCTTTCTGCCATCTTATTTTCAGCGGGTGGAATAGCGGTCGCCAAAATCTTCGTAAAGGGCACGCCTAATGCGCAGAAAGGGCAAACGTATGAATCCGGGATCCCGTCCCGGGGATCTCCCTGGAACCAGTTTAATGTAGGCTACTACCTGTTCGCCTTGTTATTTTTAATCTTTGATGTAGAGCTTATATTCATGTATCCCTGGGCAGTTGTCGTGAAAAAACTGGGGATGCCTGCCCTGTTTGAAATGGTCATCTTCTTTTTCATTCTGTTCACCGGCTTTCTCTATGCACATAAAAAAGGGGCGTTGAAATGGATGTAGACGAAGGAAATCAAGCCCCCGAACAAAACCATTATTAACGAATCAAGCCCATGCATTGACTACCGAACCATCGATACCCCCCGACTTTCCCGGACAAATAAAGGAAACGGCCGGCGGCGGAATCGTGCTCAGCAAACTCGATGAACTGGTGAACTGGGCACGATCGAATTCCCTTTGGCCGCTTACGTTCGCGACCAGCTGCTGCGGGATTGAAATGATGGCCGTTGCGTCTTCCCGGTACGATTTTGCACGGTTTGGTTTCGAGGTGGCAAGGGCCACACCCCGCCAGGCCGATGTGATTATTATCGCGGGCACCA
This sequence comes from Chitinophagales bacterium, assembly GCA_038229695.1. GTDB lineage: Bacteria > Bacteroidota > Bacteroidia > Chitinophagales > Chitinophagaceae > JACMLD01. The sequence continues at coordinate 27,553 of JBBROE010000018.1, forward strand.
TTGTCAACAAAATGGCCCCGGTGCTGAAGCGGCTGTACGACCAGATGGCGGATCCCAAATATGTAATTGCCATGGGGGCCTGCGCGATCAGCGGGGGGCCTTTTTTTTACAACACTTATTCGGTGGTCAAAGGTGCAGATCACATCATCCCGGTAGACGTGTACATCCCGGGTTGCCCGCCCCGGCCCGAAGCCCTGTTGCATGCGCTCATTACGCTGCAGGACAAAATCAAGAGCGGCCTTACGCGTGAACAACTAAAAACCGGCAATCCCTGATATGGAAAAAGCAGCGCTCCAGGAGGCCCTGGCAATACTACTTCCCGGATCTGTTGCGGATGCCACAGGTGAATGGCTGCAGCTGCAGGTAGCCCCCGAAGCATGGCAGCAGGCTGCCATAGTGCTGCGGAATGATCCTTCGCTGTTGTTTGATTTTTTATTCTGTGTTACCTGCATCGATTGGAAAACACAGCTTACGATGGTGTATCACCTTCGTTCCACGGTCTCCGGCCATACGCTGGTGGTGAAAATCAACCTCCCCAGGGATCGGCCGCAGCTCTATTCTGTTTCCGGCATCTGGCGCACGGCGGAGTTTAATGAGCGGGAAGCTTTCGAAATGTTTGGGGTGGACTTTTTACAGCATCCCGATCTGCGGCTGCTGATCCTGCCAGACGGGTGGGAGGGACGCTTTCCGATGCGAAAAGATTTTGAAGACCCGGTCAATATGATCAAATTATAGCGGTAAGCGGCAAGGGTCTCAATCAATGAATTTATTAAACAGGGGCATGTTTGAAGAACTTGGTACAACAGAAGACGGCGATTTGATCATCAATATAGGTCCCCAGCATCCCGCCACGCATGGCGTGCTGCACCTGGTGGTGACCCTGCAGGGCGAAACCATTAAAAAAGTGGAACCGCACCTGGGGTATATCCACCGGTCCATCGAAAAAATGTGCGAAAGCCTTTCTTACCGGCAATTTATTTACGTCACCAGCAGGATGGATTACCTCTCTTCTCATATTAATAACCATGCCTGTGCGTTATGCGTCGAAAAAGGGTTGGGGGTGGAAGTGCCCCCGCGTGCACAATATATCCGCGTACTCGTGGATGAACTGACCCGTATTGCCTCCCACGAGTTATGGTGGGGTGCGATGGCCATGGACCTGGGTGCGTTTACCCCTTTTTTTCATGCCTTCCGCGAGCGTGAAAATATCAATGACATCATGGAGGAAACCTGCGGTGCCAGGCTAACCATGAATTATATCGTACCCGGTGGGGTGATGGCAGACATTCATCCCAGGTTTTGTGAACGGGTAAAGAATTTTATCGCGCTTTTTAAATCGAAGATTGACGAGTATGATGATCTCGTTACCGGGAATATCATTTTCCAGAATCGCATGAAGGGTGTGGGTATGCTGTCGGCTGCCGATGCGATTTCCTACGGCTGTACGGGACCAACTGCACGGGGCAGCGGCGTGTCCTGCGATGTGCGCAAACTTTTTCCCTATGAAATTTACTCCGGTATCCGGTTCAGCGAGGTGCTGGAGTGCGGTGGTGATTCTTTTTCGCGCTACCTGGTTCGCATGCGCGAACTCCGCGAGTCAGTTCAGATACTGGAGCAGCTCATTGATAATGTACCGGCGGGCGATTACCAGGTCAAAACAAAGGCGGTACTGAAACTGCCAAAAGGCGAGTTCTACCAGCGCGTGGAAACAGCACGCGGGGAATTCGGGGTGTACATAGTGAGCGAGGGAGGGTCCACGCCCTACCGGATAAAGTTCAGGTCCCCGGGTTTTGCCAACCTGTCTGCCCTCCACCACATGGCAAAGGGCGGTAAACTGGGAGACCTGGTAGCGACCATGGGCACCCTCGACCTGGTGATTCCTGATATAGACCGCTGAGTAACCCAATAAGATTTAAACAACTGGTCATGCCAAGTTTTGAATACGTCATTGCCTTTATCCATGCCTGGCTGAACCATCAGTTAAGTGCAGGCGGGGCGATGCTCGCCGAATCAGTACTCGCCGGCGGCTGCGCCATCGGCCTGTTTGCCACGCTGGGGCTCGTGCTGGTGCTGATGGAGAGAAAAGTGGCCGCTGTTATGCAAATCCGGATCGGGCCCAACCGGGTAGGTCCGAAAGGGATGTTCCAGAGCCTGGCCGATACCATCAAACTGGTGATGAAAGAAGGACTGACACCGGACGGCGCGGATAAATTATTATTTAATGCGGCGCCTTTCGTCGTGATGATTACGGCCATGCTGCTCCTTGCACCGATTGCTTTTGCCCGTAAGCTTCAGCTCTGGGATATCAACATTGGGGTACTTTATATTTCGGCGGTTTCATCGTTATCGGTACTCGGTATACTGATGGCGGGGTGGGCAAGCAACAATAAATATTCTTTGCTCGGCGCGATGCGCAGCGGTGCGCAAATAGTCAGTTATGAACTTTCCGCCGGGTTATCGGTGCTTTGCATCATCGTTTTATGCGGCAGCCTGCGGATGACAGATATCATCGCCTCACAACAGGAAGGCTGGTGGATTTTCAGGGGCCATATCCCCGCCATCATCGCATTTGTTATCTTTATGATTGCCGTTACGGCAGAAACCAACCGGGCTCCGTTCGACCTGGCGGAAGCGGAGTCGGAGCTCACTGCAGGGTTTCATACCGAATATTCCGGTATGCGCTTCGCCCTTTTTTTCCTGGCGGAATACATTAATATGTTCATTGCCTGCGCCATCGGGGCCACGCTTTTCTTTGGCGGTTGGATGCCGTTTCATGCAGGGCACTGGCAGGCTTTTAACCATATTATGGATTATATCCCCTCCTCATTGTGGTTCTTTGGTAAAACCTTCGCGCTGATATTTGTGATCATGTGGTTCCGGTGGACCTTCCCCCGGCTGCGCGTAGACCAGCTGCTGAACCTGGAGTGGAAGTACCTGTTGCCCATAAGTATGGTCAACCTGCTGCTGGTAACCGTAGTTGCAATCATGCACTGGTATTTTTAGCCGGCAACCGGGATGCTGATATGGGTCAAAAAAACAGTGCGGTCACCGGTATTAAAAACTTTATTTTAGTAATGTTATGTTCCTCACCGATTATATAAAAGAAGTTTTTTCTGCAGTCAGGTCCCTGGCGCGTGGCATGAAGGTGACCGGCTACTATTTTACCCATCCCGGTGAAGTGATTACCACGCAATATCCTGAAAACCGGGCTGAACTCAACCTGCCCGATCGCTTTCGCGGTGAAGTGATCATGAAACACGACGACCACAATGAGCATGCCTGTACGGGCTGCACGGCTTGCGAACTGGCGTGCCCCAATGGAACCATCAAAATTATTACGAAGTTTGACCTTACCCCGGAAGGCAAGAAAAAGAAAGCACTCGATACATTCATCTATCACCTTGAACTGTGTACCATGTGTAACCTGTGTATCGAGGCCTGCCCGACCGATGCCATAAAAATGGCGCAGAACTTTGAGCACAGTGTGTTTGACAGGCGGTTACTCACAAAGAAATTAAATGCGCCCGACTCTAAAATCCGCGAAGGCGTGGAATGATTTTGATAATTCACTGCTAAAAAAAACAAACTGGCTGCCACTGACCTCATATTTTATATCCTTTCCGCGTGTATTCTCGGCGGCGCATTATTAGCGGTCACCGCGCGTAAAATCTTCCGTTCTGCTGTCTGGCTGCTGTTGTCGCTGATGGGGGTTGCGGGGCTTTATTTCTGGATGGATGTCAACTTCATCGCTGCGGTACAGCTGGTAGTCTATGCCGGGGGTATCGTGGTACTCATCATCTTTTCGATTTTTTTAACGCAGCAGGCCGGGAATAGCATGCCTGCACCGCCGAAAGGCAGGGTGGCAGCGGCACTTGTCGCCGTGTTGATCGGAGCGGTTTTCACCGGCAGGCTGTTATACCATACCGTTTTTGCCCCGCCCGCGAAAATCCCTTTTTCCGCAGAACCGTCGGCGATCGGGTTGCAGTTGCTCAGCACCACTAATTTCGGGTACGTGTTACCGTTTGAGGCCGTGAGTATGCTGTTACTCGCGGCAATGACGGGTTGTATAGTGATAGCCATGAAAGAAAAAAAAATATAGGGTGCCGGTCAGCGCGGCGCAATTAAAATAAAATGTATGCCCCCTGTTTCACTGATACATATCCTGCTGGTCAGCACCGGTTTGTTTTTCATCGGCATGTACGGCCTCTTCACGCGGCGAAACCTGGTGACGGTACTGATGGCCGTGGAACTGATGTTAAACAGCGTCAACATTAATTTTATTGCGTTCAACAGGTACCTGTTCCCGGGCAGGCTGGATGGTGTTTTTTTTACCTTGTTCAACATTGCCATAGCGGCGGCCGAAGCGGCGGTGGCGATTGCCATTATTATTAACCTGTACCGAACGCACCGGTCGATCGATGTTGAAGGTGCACAGGAAATGAAATATTAACGAATTGCCTATGCCTGTTGACAGCTGCCTGTTCCTGGTGCTTTTGTTACCACTCGCGGTATTTGTACTGCTCGGGTTGGGCGGGAAAGGCCGCTTTGTAAATACAGCAGGCCCGATCGCCACTATTATGTTACTGGTAGTTACCGGCCTGGCGCTCTACGCAGCCGGTGAGTATTTTTTTGTTTTCGGGAAAGCCGGCGGCATTTACCGGCCTGCATTGTTGTTTTCTTTTACCTGGCTGCAGTTTACGCCTTCGCTGGCCATCAATATGGGGTTGCTGCTCGACCCCGTTTCAGCCATGATGATTGCCATCATTTCTTTTGTCTCGCTGATGGTGCACCTGTTCAGTCTCGGGTATATGAAGGGAGACAACAGGCAGGGACCTTACTATGCTTTCCTTTCGCTGTTCACCTTTTCGATGCTTGGGCTGGTGCTCTCGGCTAATATTTTCCAGTTGTATTTTTTTTGGGAGCTGGTGGGGGTATCTTCCTACCTGCTGATCGGCTTTTATTACCAGCGCGGCGCCGCTGTTGCGGCTGCAAAGAAAGCATTTATCGTCACCCGGTTTGCTGATCTTGGCCTGCTGGTCGGTATCCTTATCATCGCGTTTTCGGCGGGGAGTCTTGATTTTGCGGTCATCATTTCCCGGTTGTCCGATACCGGCAGCAGCTGGGCTAGGGCGGCGTCCGGCACCGGTTTCCTCGGATTATCCCTGTTAACCTGGGCACTGGTACTGGTATTTGCCGGGGGAGCGGGTAAGTCGGCGATGTTTCCGCTGCACATCTGGTTGCCCGATGCCATGGAAGGGCCGACGCCTGTTTCGGCGCTTATCCATGCAGCGACGATGGTGGTAGCCGGGGTTTTCCTGGTCGCTCGGTTATTCCCCGTTTTTGTAACCGACGTCACCGCGCTTGGCCTGGTTGCTTACACCGGGGCAATCACTGCCGTACTGGCCGCCATCATGGCCTGTGTGCAGCAGGATATCAAGCGGGTGCTGGCCTATTCCACCATGTCACAGATCGGTTATATGATGCTTGCACTGGGGGTTGCAGGCCGCGGTGGCGAAGGCCTTGGTTTTATGGCCGCCATGTTTCATCTCTTTACCCATGCATTTTTCAAGTCCCTCCTTTTCCTCGGCGCCGGGGCCATCATACATGTTGTGCACAGTAATAATATGCAGGATATGGGTGGGTTGCGGAAGCAAATGCCGGTTACCCATACTTGTTTTTTAATCGCCTGCCTCGCCATTTCGGGGATTCCGCCACTGGCCGGGTTTTTCAGCAAGGAAGAAATCCTGGCTGCCGCCTGGGAAGGAAACCGGGTGATCTACTGCGCTGGCCTGCTGGTGTCAGGGTTTACCGCTTTCTATATGTTCCGGTTGTATTTTTCAATTTTCTGGAGCAAGGAAGATGCTAACCATCACAATCAACCGGAGGCAGCTGTGACTATGAAACTGCCGATGCTGATACTGGCCGTGATTACGGTGTTGGCCGGTTTTGTTCCTTTTTCCCGGTTTGTAACCGCAGACGGCGTATCACTGGCAGCGCATATCGATGTCATATTTTCCATCGCCCCGGTTGCACTCGCCTGCGCAGGCATCGGGCTGGCGGCCTATTATTACGGCAGGCCCGGCGACCGGCCGGTCCGGGCGGCCCGTGCCTTCGGTGCGATCTACCGGGTAGCCCTGCATAAGTTTTATATTGATGAAGCGTATCTTTTCATTACCAGGGCGATCGTTTTTAAAGGAATAGGAAGGCCTTCAGCATGGTTCGACCGGAAGGCTGTCGACGGGATGATTAATTATACAGCAAAGGGGATAGGGGCTTTTTCCGGCCGGGTGAAAGGCTGGCAATCGGGCCGGTTGCAGCACTATGCGCTTTATTTTATAGCCGGGGTGGGCGGACTTATATTGCTGCTGTGGTTGACCGGGCTGCGCTGATAAAAAGAGGGTTCATCACCGCTAGTAAATCATAACTATGAATGTATCGTTCCTGCTGATTGTTCCGATGCTGACCGCGGTAGTGGTGGGCCTGGCGGCGAATGCCAGGCAGGTTAAGCTTTTCGCACTCGCGGGAACCATCCTGCAGCTGCTGCTGGTAGCTTTCCTGGTAATGGTTTTCCTGCAGCAGCCCGGCTACAACCAGCCAGGTGCAATTTTATTCGAGGTCAGTTACGCCTGGTTCGCGCCGCTTCATATCAATTTTCATGCGGGTGTCGACGGATTTTCGGTGGCGATGATCGTGCTTACTTCCCTTGTTGTCCTGGCGGGTGTATTGGTATCCTGGAAAATCACGCTGCTGCCTAAAGAATTTTTTATGCTGCTGCTGGTGCTTAGTGCTGGCGCCTATGGTTTTTTTATTTCCCTTGATCTTTTTGTGCAATTCTTTTTCCTGGAACTGGCAGTTGTTCCCAAGTTCCTGCTCATAGCGGTATGGGGCAGTGGCAAAAAAGAATACAGCGCCATGAAGCTGGCGTTGATGCTGATGGCCGGTTCCGCGCTTGTTTTTACGGGCCTGACCGCCTTATACTTTGCGGGGGCACCTGGTGCGCAGAGTTTTGACCTGGTGCACCTGGGCCAGTATAAAATTCCGGTGCAAACCCAGCTTTATTGCTTCCCATTGTTGTTCACCGGTTTTGGCGTGTTTACCGCTATTTTTCCGTTTCACACCTGGGTGCCCGATGGGCATTCTTCGGCGCCCACGGCCGCCTCGATGTTCCTGGCTGGTATTTCGATGAAGCTGGGCGGATATGGCTGCCTTCGCGTGGCGGTTTACCTGATGCCCGTTGCAGCCCGGTATTATTCGCCGTTCATCGTGGTGCTGGCTACCATCGCTATCCTCTATGGATCTTTTGCCACCATGATGCAGCAGGATCTGAAATATATGAATGCCTATTCCTCCGTCAGCCATTGCGGGTTTGTGTTGCTGGGAATTGGTATGCTTACCCGTGTTTCTCTCGACGGGGCGGTGTTACAGATGCTGTCCCACGGGCTGATGACGGCCCTGTTCTTTGCCGCTATTGGCATGATCTACGACAGGACTCATACCCGTATGCTCGGCCAGCTGGGTGGCCTGCTCCGCGTAATGCCATTTATTTCAAGTGTCTTTGTGCTGGCCGGGCTCTGTTCGCTGGGGTTACCCGGCCTGAGCGGCTTTGTTGCGGAGATGACGGTATTTATGGGTTCGTGGCCACGGCAGGGAACCCTGTACCGGGTATCGACGATACTCGCCTGCGCATCGATTGTGGTGACGGCGGTGTATATTCTTCGTGCCGTAGCGAAAACTGTTTTCGGGCCGCAGGATAATCCTGTTTACGCTGATCTCGGTGATGCCGGCTGGTATGAGAAAGTGGCGGCCGGATTGATGGGTGCCGGTATCCTCTTCATCGGGCTGCTTCCATTCTGGGTGCTCCGGTTTATCACCCCGGAGACCACGCACATTATACAACAGGCAGGAAACGCCATACCCCTGAAATGAACGAACCGCTATGATGCAAACTTTTTTTTCACTCGCCCGGCAGGAACTCGCACTAACGCTGATCATCTTCACGCTGCTGTTCATCAGGATCGGCACCGAGGAGCTTTCGCCGAAGGCAATTATCAACCTGGTCAACGGTCTGCTGCTGTTGAATTTTCTCCTTGGCCTGTTGCCGTTTCCGGGAGGTATGTTGTTCAATGACATGTTTCGTACGGGGGCATTGCAGGCAACTGAGAAAAACATGCTGAATCTCGGGATGCTCATCATCTCGCTGCAATCTTATCACTGGCTGCTCGCTCACCGGCACCTGGCTGAATGCTATATCCTGCTCCTCTCTTCACTGCTCGGTATGTTTCTCATGATCTCTGCCGGTAACCTGATGATGTTCTACCTGGCGCTTGAGATGGGTGCAATCCCGCTTGCTGCGCTGGTCAATTTCGATTTGCATAAACGGCAATCGTCGGAGGCTGCACTTAAATTTGTTATCTCTTCTGCCTTTGCTTCGGGCCTGCTGTTGTTCGGGATTTCTTTTTTTTACGGATCCACCGGAACACTGGTATTTGCCGAGCTGCCCGGAAAATTAACGGGCAACCCAATCCAGTTGTTTGCACTGGTGTTGATCATAGCGGGTTTTGGATTTAAAATTTCTGCGGCACCTTTTCATTTGTGGACAGCAGATGTATACGAGGGCGCACCCGTTGCTATCACCGCGTACCTGTCCGTCATCTCCAAAGGCGCTGCCGTGTTCGTGCTGGTGAATGTGCTGTATACCATGATGAAGCCCCTTTCGGCGTCCTGGTATCCCATACTCTATGTGCTCAGTATCGTTACGATGCTAACCGGCAACCTCTTCGCGTTACGGCAAACGCGTATTAAGCGGCTGCTCGCCTTTTCCTCCATCGCCCAGGCGGGCTTTATGCTTGCCGGCATCAGTGGCAGCACAAGGGAAGGCATGGCCGCTACCGTGTATTTCATCCTGGTATACGTATTTTCCAACCTGGGTGCTTTCGGGGTGGTGGCGGTGGTAAGTGCGCTTACGGGCAAAGAAGAAACGAGCGACTATACCGGGCTGTATACCCACAACCGGGGACTGACCTGGATCATGGCGTTGTCCCTCTTCTCGCTGGCTGGCATACCACCCCTGGCGGGGTTCTTTGGGAAATTTTTCCTGGTACTGGCTGCCGCGGGAAAAGGCAACTACAGCCTGGTGCTGGTAGCAGCCCTCAACATGGTGCTGTCTCTTTATTACTACCTGAACCTGGTGAGGATGATGTTCTCCGGGAAGGAGGGAACCGTGCCACTCCCCGCGATTACGCTTCACCGCTATCCCTACGCGGGTTTGCTCATCTGCGTGATCGGAATGCTGGTGGCAGGGATGGCAGGATCTGTTTATGGCTATATTTTCAGCATCAGTCTCGCGGGCTGATCAGAAGCGTACCATCGGTTTTCATCCGCCGGCATGCGAAAAAAAAGAATCAATGGCTATCAATAAAAATCATGAATTTGAAGAACTGGGCGGCATAAAGTGTGCCGTCGTGGAAAAAAATATCAGCAAGGAGCGGGCTGATTTCCTGCAGCGCCTCCTGACGTTGAATGGGTACCAGGTGGTGGTGGTCCCGGCCCCCCCGCCTAAAGTGGCCGTGGTAGCCGAACCAGCATCGGTTGTGGAAGTGGTGCCTCTGTTTACAGTCGGCGTGAGTGATGTGATGTTCAACGCCGTGAATGCGGTGTTTGGCCGGTTGCTGCGGACCGCAGACCACCAGGTGGTGACGCTGGCTTACTGGCAGCAAAAGAAATCGGGCACAGATGACAGCATTCCCTATTTTGAATAAAAAAGAGACAACTATAACCGGGGCGCCTAATTGTTTTCCGCGCAGGCACGGAAAGTGTTGGTCATGAGGGCAGCTATCGTCATGGGACCGACGCCACCTGGCACCGGGGTGATATAACTGCATTTTGGCGCGACTTCATTAAAAGCCACGTCTCCCTTCAGGGCAAAACCACGCTTCCTGCTGGTATCGGCTACCCGGGTGATACCCACGTCAATTACAATGGCTCCCTCCTTCACCATATCAGCTTTTACAAATTCGGGTTTGCCAAGTGCAGCTACCAGCAGGTCAGCACTGCGGCAGATGGCTGCCAGGTCGCGCGTATGCGAATGACAGATAGTGACCGTACAATTACCCGGTTTGGTATTTGCGCTCAGTAAAATACTCATCGGCCGACCTACGATATTACTTCTGCCCACCACCACTGCGTGCATGCCTTTGGTGTCGATCGAGTATTTTTCGAGCAGGAGCATAATGCCGAAAGGAGTGGCGGGAACAAAAGTCGTCAGTCCCTGCACCAGTCGACCCGCGTTAATGGTATTGAACCCGTCCACATCCTTAAGCGGGTTAACGGCATTGATAATATTTTCATCCCTGATGTGCGGCGGCAGGGGCAGCTGCACGAGAATGCCATCCACTTCCGGATCATTGTTGAGAAGTTCTATCGTTTCCAGTAATTTATTTTCGCTGATGTCTGCCGGAAAACGAATGAGGTTCGAACGGAACCCAATTTCGTTACAGGCTTTCACCTTGGCGGCGACATAGGTTTCACTCGCGCCATTGTTTCCCACCAGCACTGCTGCCAGCTGCGGAATCTTCTTCCCTTCCGTGGCACGCTGGGCCACCTTTAATTTCAATTCGGCAAAGATTAATCCTGAGGTTGCTTTTCCATCCAGTAGCTGCATGCGGCAAAGGTAGGGGTTGGCAAAAATATCTGGTTTGAAATATGTTTTTGCTGCGCTAACGGGTTGTTATTTTCCCGCCGGCCGGCGGGCCGTACCCCGCCGTCGCCTGCAACCTGACTGGTAATTTTCCATCATAAATATCACCTTGAAACCAGTCTTTTTTTTATTCCCGGCCATCCTGTTAACGCTGTTGCTTTCTGCCCAGCAGTCACTTACGTCCTTGCCTGCAGGCGACTGGGCAAGTGCTCATGCTGATTCAAAATTCGGGAATGCGCTTTCAGGATCGGTTAATCCCGCTGCCCTGGCATGGGCTGAACGTGTAATGACCGGGGTATACAATGAAAGAAGATTTCTCTTGAAGGCCCTCAGTCTTTCAGTTGCCGGCATCGTGATTCCTGTAAAATCCGGCGGGGTCGGCCTAGCCGTACATTATTTCGGCGGCCCAGATTTTAATATTTCGGCTATAGGTTTGGGTTATGGTAAACGGCTGGGGCGGCGGTTCGGCCTCGGGGCACAAGTCAGTTACCATACGACTCACCTTGCTGGTTACGGGTCATTTCACACGTTTACTTTTAAATTGGGTACCGTTTTTCGTGTCACCGATCGGGTCCAGCTTTCCGTGTATTGCTATAATCCGTTGCGCGGGAGTTTTGGCCTGCCGGCCGATGAAAACTATGCAGCAGTGTACAGCAGTTCACTGTCGGTCGGGCTGTCGGATAAGGTAATGTTGTCGGGCAGCCTCAACACTGGATCGAATGAGCCGCCTGTTGCCGGCTGCAGCCTCCGTTACTTTCCCGGTCCGCATTTTTTTTGCCGCGCTGGTATGTCCACTTCAGGCACCAGCTATTACGGGGGGATTGGGCTGGGCTGGAAGAATGTCCGCCTGGAGGTCAGCAGTTCCTGGCATGGCCGCCTTGGATTAACACCTGGCCTGTCGATCGAATACCGGGGAGCTGAACGTAAAGAAGCCGGCCTCCCATGAAGTTCCTGGCCAGCCTGATACTGTTCATGACAGCCACCTGGTCGGCTGCGCAGGAAACGCAGCAGTTTTCCACGGATAACATCGATCAGCTGGAAGCCGCAGCTGCCGCGGGCAAAGAAGACAGGGAAGACGACAGCTATGTCATGCAGCAGGATGTGCTCCGCCGTCACCCGCTTTCCCTCAATGCTGCAACGGCTGAAGAGTTGAAATCGGCTGGTCTGCTGACTGACCTGCAGATTGATGCATTCCTGCTGTATCGCCGGCTGCTTGGAAAGATCATCAGCGTCTATGAATTGCAGGCCGTGCCTTCTTGGGACCTGCCGACCATTCGCAACCTGCTTCCCTATATTACGCTGGCCGAAAACGAACCCGGGATCGCGAGCCTGTTAAAGCGGCTCAGCGGTGGAGACCGCCTTTTCATTGCACGGTACGGACGGGTTATGGAAAAATCGATCGGGTATGTGGCGCGGACGGATTCGTCGGCGGCACACTACCAGGGCAGCCCGGACAAGCTCTACTTCCGGTATACGTACAATTTTAAAAACCAGCTGCAATGGGGCGTATTGGGCGATAAGGATGCAGGAGAACAGTTCTTCAGGGGTAAACAGCGGCTCGGTTTCGATTTTTATTCCTTTCATTTTTTTATCCGGCAGGCCGGCAGGATAAAGGCCCTGGCACTCGGAGACTTCGGGGTGAATATGGGGCAGGGATTGCTGCAATGGCAAACCCTCTCTGCCGGCAAGAGCGGGGCCGTGATGAACATTAAGCAACAGGCTGCCGTATTGCGGCCCTACACCGCTTCGGGCGAATATGATTTTCACCGCGGTGCCGGCATTACACTCCAGCTGGGTAAATGGGAGGTCACGGGTTTTGTCTCGCTCCGTGCATTGAGTTCCGGAACCGGTCCGGACAGCCTGCCGGGCAGCGAGGCGGGGGGATCGCTGCTAACGTCGGGGTATAACCGCAGTACGACTGAAAATGCCCATCGCAACAACACCGGGCAACTGGCAGCCGGATCCACGGTCGTCTTCCAATCCGGTCATTGGCATGCGGCAGTCAACCTTGTCCACGATCATTTTTCGAAAAGCCTGCAGCCTGCTGCAGAGCCTTATAATTTATTTGCGTTCCGGGGCAGGTCATTGACTGCATTCAGTACTGACGGCAGCTTTACCTGGCGTAATGTGCACGTGTTTGCCGAAGTAGCGGCAGATGACCAGCTGCACCCGGCCCTGGTTGCCGGTGCCGTCAGTTCCCTGGATCCAAAACTCGACGTTGCTTTTTTGTACCGCCACATCAGCAGGGCATACCGTTCATTCAATGCGGCTGCATTTACCGAGGGCAGCCACCCGGTCAATGAAACGGGCTGGTATACGGGCATTTTACTGCGGCCTTTCAACGGCCTGCTACTTTCGGCCTACGCTGATTTTTATCATTTTCCCTGGCTGCGTTACCGGGTCAGCGCGCCTTCACCGGGGCAGGATTACCTCTGCCAGGCAGATTATACGCCGGACCGCCAGACCACTATCCAGCTGCGGTACAAAAACGAACATAAGTGGCTCGATGCGCCCGCTGGCTCGCCAACACAGAAACTGCCCGGGCTTACCCGGCAAAGTAACCTGAGGCTTCAGGTGTCTGTGTCAGTAAACCGGGAGATTTCCTTCCGGTACCGGGCGGAGCTGGGCTGGTACCGGTCGGAAGCCGTGCGGGGAGAGGGTTGGCTGACTTACCTGGAAACGAATTATGCGCCCGGTCACAAAAGCTGGCGGGCAAACGTCAGGATGCAATATTTTAAAACGACAGGCTTCGAGGAACGCCTCTATACTTATGAGCCGGATTTGCCATATAGCTTTTCCATTCCTTTTTATTACGGGCACGGGTACCGCTATTTCGTCAACCTGAAGTGGGATGCCTCGAAATGGCTGGCCAGGCAGTTTCACCGGCAACTGCAGGTGGCGTGCTGGCTGAAATGGGCACGGACCGCTTACCCCGGGCAATCGCAGACCGGCAGCAGTTATGATGTCATCCAGGGCGATCATAAATCAGAGATCCGGGTTGCCCTTACCCTTAAAAAATAATTGGGATTATTACAGGTTGCCGGCTACAGTGTTTGAAGGAGCAGGTCGTTGAAGTTGAGTAGTGAGCTGAGCCGGAGGTCTGCCGCGCCCCAGCGGGGTTCCTGCTGGTGGTTGCGTGCAGGAACGACCACGCATTTCATCCGTGCTGCTATTGCTGCAATCATACCATTAAAGGAATCTTCAAAGCACAGGCATTGCGAAGGATTACTGTCCAACAACCTGGCGCAGTCGAGGTACACCTGCGGGTGGGGCTTACCGTTAGCGAGGTGTTCCGCGGAAGCTTTGGCTGCAATAGAATCCCTAATGCCGAGTTTATCAGCAATACTGTCGATCAGGGCCATCGGCGATGATGAGGCAATACCGATTTTGAAATTGCGGTTCCGGAAGAATTCGATAATGTACAGGGCACCGGGCATAGGTTGTGCCGACTGGGTAATGTTGCGGAGGGCAAAGGTAAGAATGTCTGCTTCCGCCTGCGCTGCATGATCACCGCTAATCCCGAAATGGGCGAACCAATGTTCGATCCATTCCCGGCTCCGCAGTCCTGTACTGGAGTGGTATTGTGCGGGGCTTAGGGAGATGTTGAACCGCGCCAGCGTTTCCTTCCCGGCCGCTTCCCACAGGGGTTCAGAATCGATCAGTAACCCGTCCATATCGAAAATTACTGTATTGAGCATGGGTTAAAGATAGGGGCTGCGTTGCGTCACCCCATTTTTTTTTCGGGTTCCGGAGAGACCGGCGCGACCCGGGGTACCGAATGCCCGGATTTGCCCCGCGGGAGTGGCTATTATCCTTTTCCACTGTGCAGCAAATGTTTTACTTTCGTTGTGTGGCGATGGGCCATGTTTGCATATGAGATCACTAACTGACAGGCTAAAGCATTTCAATATCGTACGTAAGATCGTCTACGTGCTGGTTGGCCTGTTTTCCTACCCCGGTCTCGCCATCATCAACCGCTTAAAAATCAGCGGCACAGAACATTTCAGCAAGCTTCCCAGCAGGAACGTGTTGTTTGTAAGCAACCACCAGACCTACTTTGCAGACGTTATCACATTTCTTCATATTTTTTGTGCTGTCAAATGGGGTAAGAAGGACCGCCTGGGTATTCCTTACTACCTCCTCAACCCGTTTACGCGCGTCTATTTTGTGTCCGCGGAAGAAACGATGAAGAAGAGCTGGCTTACGAAAATGTTTGCGATGGCGGGGGCTCTTACCGTAAAGCGCGCCTGGCTGGCAAAAAATGAAACCGAAAAGAGAAAAGGCCTCAATCCCGGCGATACACGGCAGATCGCCAGGGCGCTCGACAACAACTGGGTAATTACCTTTCCCCAGGGAACAACCAAACCCTTTGCCCCGGGCAGGAAGGGGACTGCCTTAATCATCAAGCAGACCAGGCCGGTAGTGATTCCTGTTGTTATCAATGGTTTCTGGCGCGCGTTTGACAAGAAGGGGCTCCGGCTGAAAAAGAAAGGCACCCCACTTACTGTTCGTTTCAAGGAGCCGCTGGTCATCGACTATGAGGCCAGCACGGAAGTCATCCTTGCCCAGCTGATGGATGCTATCGAACAAAGCAAAGACTGGATGATGAAAGGTGTGCATCACCGCGCAAAAGAGTCGTTGAAGATATAGCAATGGTGCAGTTACCGGTATCATCAGGGCCGGATTATTTTTCCTCCTTCACATTTAGTTTAAACAAAGCTTTTAATTCCTGGGCATCGTCCGGCTTCATTTTGCCTCCCAGGATCAGACGCAGCTGTCTTCGGCGCAAGGCGCTTTCGAACAGCGTTTTTTCTTCTTCTGTTTCCGGCTCAAGTGTTGGGATTGCCATTGGTTTCCGATCAGCATCAAGGGCCACAAACGTGTAGTACGCCTCGTTACTCTTATATTTTTGCTGCTGGATAAGGTCTTCCCCCCAAACATACATATGCACTTCCATAGACGTGGTGAAGGCACGGGTGACCATGGCTTCAATATGCACCACGTTGCCCAGTTTGATGGGATTCAGAAATGAAATATTGTCTACCGAAGCCGTGACAACCGGCACGCCGCAATGCTTCATCGCGGCCAGGGCGGAGGCAATATCCATCCAATACATCAACCGGCCGCCCATCAGGTCACCAAACGTGTTGGTATCGTTGGGCAGCACTAGCTCGGTCATAATTACGCGCGAATCTTTCGGAAACTTTGTGGCCATCAGCGGTATAATTTGGCCGAAGATAGCACCTGCGGGCGTTTTACCGGTTGCGAATCGTTTTTCACGGTATTGATTCCTCTTGCTGACCGTTTTCAGGGCTGGACGAGTGACCATGATATGCTTACAGAAATTTTGCGGGGTACGCTCGGGAATTGCTTAGCATTCAAAGAATAAGATGTCCGATTGTTATTTCGACTTGGGAAAGGGGAAGGCCGCTAATTTTTCCACTTCTTCTATCGTGGGACTTTCGTTTTATACGCGTGAAGGGAACCTGGTTTCTACCCG
>JBBROE010000019.1:0-43287 GCA_038229695.1 Chitinophagales bacterium
AAAGAGACGGATGGCTACAATGCTATCCAGGTAGGATTCGGCGATAAAACAGAAAAGCATACAATAGCAGCCGAAAAGAATCACTTCGCTAAGGCAAATACTCCTGCCAAAAAAATTACCCGCGAATTCCGCGATTATTCAATAGAAAAAAATATAGGTGATACCATCACCGTAGAAGTTTTTACCGAAGGTGAAAAAGTAAGTGTGGTAGGAACTACAAAAGGTAAAGGTTTCCAGGGTGTTGTTAAACGTCATGGTTTCCATGGTGTGGGCGGGCAGTCGCATGGTCAGCATGACCGTTCCCGTGCGCCAGGTTCATTGGGTAACTCATCTGATGCAGCCCGCGTAATGAAAGGTATGCGTATGGCCGGCCGTATGGGTTCCGACAGGGTGAAACTGAAAGGTTTGAAAGTGGTAAAAATATTTGCTGATAAAAATTACATTCTTATCAGCGGTTCCGTACCGGGCCACATTAATTCTATTGTTTATATTCTGAAGTAACAACAACTATTTAACTGAAGTACGATGCAAGTAGATGTATTAGATATAAAAGGTAATAAAACAGGCCGTTCAGTAGAATTGCCCGAAGAGATATTTGGGGTAGAACCAAACAATCATGTTCTTTACCTGGCCGTGAAACAATACCTGGCTGCGCAGCGCCAGGGGACGCATAAAGTTAAGACCCGTATGGAAGTAAAAGGGTCTTCCAAGAAATTACACAAACAAAAAGGTACCGGCGGCGCACGTAAAGGTAACCTGCGTAACCCATTGTATAAAGGTGGTGGTACCATTTTCGGACCTAAGCCGCATAGCTGGGATTTTAAGCTGAACCGTAAAGTGAAAGACCTGGCAAAAATTTCTGCTTTATCTTATAAGGCAAAAGAAAATGCAATCATGGTGGTAGAAGAAATTACCATGGATAAGCCAAGCACCAAACAATTTGCAGGTATATTGAAAGATCTGAAACTGACTGGTAAAAAGACTTTGTTTGTATCACCAGAGTTTAATGATAACCTGTATTTAAGCCTGCGCAATATTATATCTGTTGGCGGAAGTTTATTAGCTGACATCAATACCTATGATATTGTAAATGCCAATGTACTGGTACTGACAGAAAACGCAGCCAAAGTTTTTTCAGAAGAAGCTGTTGAAGCCGTTGCATAATTAATAACAGAACTAAATTAATAAGAGATGAGACTCTCTGAAGTTTTAATAAAACCGATATTAACCGAGAAAGCAAACGCCCAACAGGAAAAATTGCGCCGCTATGCTTTTAAAGTAAACAGAAAGGCTAATAAGCTGGAGATTAAAAAGGCTGTTGAAGGTTTTTACGGCGTAACAGTAATAGATGTAAATACCGCTGTTATACCAGGTAAAAGCAAAACAAGGTTTACCAAAGCTGGCTATGTAAAAGGCCAGAAACCTGCTTATAAGAAAGCGCTGGTAACAGTATCAGAAGGTGAAACGATTGATCTGTACGCTGCGGTTTAAGAGATTGTAAATAATTATAGCCGCGGAGCTGAAAATTCCGCACAAAACAATAAACAATGGCACTGAAGAAATACAAACCCATGACCGCCGGCACCCGCTGGAGAATTGGGAACGCGTATGCAGAAATTACCTCCGACACCCCTGAGAAAAGCCTGCTCGAGAAGGTAAAAAGTACAGCCGGCCGTAACGTCCAGGGCCGCAGGGCCATGCGTTACATGGGTGGTGGTCATAAAAGGATGTACCGCCTTATCGATTTCAAACGCAACAAGAAAGATATACCGGCTACCGTGGCCACTATTGAATACGATCCATACCGTACAGCGTTCATCGCGCTGCTGGTTTATGCTGATGGTGAGAAGAGATATATCCTGGCACCCCAGGGTTTGCAGGTTGGTGGTACAGTTATCAGCGGTGACAGTGTAGCGCCTGAAATCGGGAATGCGCTTCAGCTGAAGCATATGCCGCTGGGTACAATGGTTCACAATATTGAAATGCAACCCACGCAGGGGGGTAAGATAGCGAGGAGCGCGGGCTCCGGTGCACAGTTGAGTAATAAGGAAGAGAAATACGGCGTGTTAAAAATGCCGAGCGGTGACTTGCGCAAAGTGCTGATCAACTGCTACGCGACAGTAGGGGTGGTGAGCAACAGCGACCATAGCCTGCAGAGCATGGGTAAGGCCGGCCGTAACCGGTGGAGAGGGATTAAGCCAAGGACCCGTGGTGTGGCAATGAACCCCGTGGATCACCCGATGGGTGGTGGTGAAGGTAAGGCGTCTGGCGGACAGCCCCGCAGCCGGAACGGTCAGTACTCGAGAGGTCTGAAAACAAGGACCCGCGGAAAGGGAAGTGACAAACTGATCATCCAGCGGAAAGACGGTAAGAAGATTGCGAAATAAGTATTAACCATTTCAAATTAACTCATTTATCATATGGGTCGTTCAATTAAAAAAGGTCCTTACGTTGCGGAACACCTGGAAAAAAAGGTGTTGAATGCCAATGAAGGTAAATCCAAGAAAGGTGTTATCAAGACATGGAGCCGCCGGTCTACCATTACCCCGGATTTTGTAGGACATACTTTTGCCGTGCACAATGGAAACAAGTTTATCCCGGTGTATGTGACCGAGTTCATGGTGGGTCATAAGCTGGGTGAATTTGCGCCGACCCGCAACTTCAAAGGCCACTCGAGCAAGAAAATAGCTTAATTAATTTAAGAACCTGATCAACAATGGAAGCTGTAGCTAAACTTAGAAATTATCCAACGTCACCACGCAAGATGCGTCTGCTGGTAGATGAGATCCGCGGACAGAATGTGGAAAAGGCAATTGCTTATTTAGAATTTCATCCGCAGCATTCATCTACTCCGCTCCGCAAGCTGGTCCTGTCTGCCATCAACAACTGGAAACAGAAAAATGAAAATGGTGACGAAGCCGGTTTGATCGTGAAAACTATTTTTGTTGACGGGGCAAGAACATTGAAAAGGATGCGTCCGGCGCCGCAGGGACGTGGATACCGGGTGCGTAAGCGCAGTAACCATGTAACGGTGATTGTAGATACAAAAGCAACCGCAGACACAAAAACAAAATAACTAATCAACTAATAAATCGGGTATGGGTCAAAAAACAAATCCTATTGGTAACAGGTTAGGCATCATCCGCGGATGGGAGAGTAACTGGTATGCCAACAAGAAGGACTTTTCCACCAGGCTGATTGAGGACACTAAAATCCGTAATTACCTCACTGCGCGGATCAACAAAGGCGGTATATCCAAGATTGTAATTGAGCGTACACTGGGTAAGCTGATTATTACCATCCATACTTCCAAGCCGGGTATCATTATCGGTAAAGGTGGTGGCGAGGTAGACCGTATTAAGGAAGAGCTGAAGAAACTGACCGGGAAAGATGACGTTCAGATCAACATACTTGAAATCCGCCGTCCTGAACTGGACGCGATGATTGTGGCAGATACCATTGCCAAACAGATAGAAAACCGGATCAACTTCAAACGTGCCATTAAAATGGCCATTGCCTCTGCTTTACGCATGGGTGCTGAAGGAATTAAGGTTAAAGCCAGTGGGCGTCTCGGTGGTTCTGAAATTGCCCGTTCTGAAGAAATCAAACAGGGGCGTACACCGTTGCATACCCTGCGTATGGATATAGATTACGCCAACGTTTTCGCACTCACCGTATATGGAAAAATTGGCATTAAGGTGTGGATTTGTAAAGGTGAAATCCTGACCAAACGCGACCTCAATCCCAACTTTGTAAGCGGTAAGAATGAAGGACCAGGCGGAGAACGCCGGCCTGATCGCCGGGATGAACGTCCTGATCGCAGGGACGACAGGAGAGGCGGTGGGGGTGGTGGTGATCGCCGTGGCGGTCCTGGTGGCGGTGCCGGCAGGAGTGGTGCAGGTGGTGGTGGCCGGAGATAATCGGCAGCGGATTCAAATCATACTATAATACAGAAGAAGGGAGTAGTCCTTAGCAAAAAGCTTTTTTAATATGTTACAACCGAAAAGAACCAAGCACAGGAAGTCGCAGAAAATGCCGGTTAAAGGAAACGCCAAGCGGGGTACCACCCTGGCTTTTGGATCCTTTGGTTTGAAAGCGCTGGCCACCGTGCATATGACGGAGCGCCAGATTGAAGCGGCCAGGCAGGCGATGACGCGTGCCATGAAGCGTGAAGGCAGTGTGTGGATCCGGATTTTTCCTGACAAGCCCGTTACCGCCAAGCCTGCTGAAGTACGTATGGGTAAGGGTAAGGGTAACCCCGAAGGATGGGCAGCCGTAGTTAAACCCGGCCGTATCCTTTTCGAAGCTGACGGTGTTTCCGCTGCAACAGCAAAAGAAGCGATGCAGCTGGCTGCACAGAAGTTGCCGATTAAAACAAGGTTCGTTACCCGTCATGATATCGAAGGGTAATCAGCGAAGGTGAATTTACGCATGAACGTTCATGTGTTAAACTGTCAAAATAATCAACATGTCTAAGAGAATCGATTTTGTAAAAAGCATTGCTGACTTAAATGAAGGCGAAATCAATGCACGCATCAAGGAAGATCAGCTGCGGTTAAAAAAACTGGAGTTTGCCCACGCTATTTCTCCCCTGGAGAATCCGATGAGCATTCGTGATTTGAGGAAGGATATCGCGCGTTTACAGACGGCCCTTAAAAATAAACAACTCGGTTTTTAAATTATCATATAACCCAGGATTATCATGGAAGAAAGAAATTTGCGTAAAACAAGAATAGGTGTGGTAACCAGTAACAAGATGACTAAAACGGTCACTGTTTCGGTGGAAAGGAAAGTTAAACACCCTATTTACGGTAAGTTCGTAAAAAAGACTACCAAGTTTCATGCGCACGATGAAAAAAGCGAATGCAGTATCGGTGATACCGTAAAAATTATGGAGACCCGTCCGCTCAGCAAAACAAAACGCTGGAGACTGGTTGAAGTAGTGGAGAAAGTGAAATAATAATTTATGCCAGCCCGCGGCACAGATGGCGGGGGCGTATTACTTCAGATAATTAAATAATAGCCATAGCTGGCGGTTTGCAGCTGCCGGCGCAAAGTTAAAAAAATGATTCAGCAGGAAAGCAGATTGAACGTAGCTGATAATAGCGGTGCCAAAGAGGTCCTTTGTATTCGTGTTCTCGGGAACAGCGGGCAGGATTATGCAGGTATCGGGGATAAAATTGTCGTAACAGTGAAGGATGCCCTACCCGCCGGCGGTATTAAGAAAGGAACAGTGACCAAGGCCGTTATTGTACGGACAAAGAAAAAACTGCGCCGCAAAGATGGTTCTTACATCCGGTTTGATGACAACGCGGTTGTATTGCTGAACCCGGCTGATGAGCCCAGGGGCACCCGTATCTTCGGACCGGTTGCCAGGGAGCTGCGTGACAAAGGGTATATGAAAATCATTTCCCTGGCCCCGGAAGTATTGTAATTTTCCCGGCAGCCTCACAATGGCAGCAGGGTTATCCATAAAGTTAAACGCGCCACCGGCAGATTGCCGGCAGCCAAAAGCAGACATACAATGAGTAACAGATTCAAACCCAAGTTCAACATCAGGAAAGGCGATTCGGTTGTGATCATCACCGGAGACGATAAGGATGTTACCAAGCCGCGCAAAGTACTGGAAGTATACCCGGTGGAAAGCAGGTTGCTGGTGGAAGGGGCTAATATCATCACCAAACATACCAAACCGTCGGCGCAGAATACCAAGGGCGGCATCCTGAAAAAAGAAGCCTCCATCCACATCAGTAACGTGATGCTGTGGGATGCAAAAAAAGGCGCCGGTACTAAGGTAAAACGCACTCGTGAAACGGGTAAACTGGTTCGTATTTCCAAAAAATCCGGAGAGGTCATCAAGTAATTTCCCGGTTAACAAAAGCAAGAAAAAATCATACAATGAGCACTACAAAATACAGCCCCCGCCTGGCAGACAAATACAAGAAGGATGTGGTTCCCGCTTTACAAAAGAGGTTCAGCTACAAGAGTGTGATGCAGGTACCCCGCCTGGAAAAGATATGCCTTAACCGGGGTGTGAACGGCGCTGTAAATGACAAGAAACTGATCGACATCGCGTTGGATGAAATGACGCAGATAACCGGTCAGAAGGCAGTAGCCACCATGAGCAAAAAGGATATCTCTAATTTCAAGTTGCGTAAGAATATGCCTATCGGCACCCGCGTTACGCTCCGCGGTGGAAAAATGTACGAGTTCCTGGATCGGTTCATTGCCACGGCACTTCCCAGGGTAAGGGATTTCAAAGGGATCAATGAAAAATCGTTTGACGGCCGCGGTAACTATACCCTGGGCATCACGGAACAGATCATTTTTCCTGAGATCGATATCGACAAAGTGAATAAAATAACAGGGATGGACATCACTTTCGTGACCACCGCTTCCACTAACGAAGAAGCCTACGAGTTGCTGAAAGAGCTGGGTATGCCATTCAAAAACGCCAAGAAAGAAATAGCGGAATAAAAATTACTCAATCATTCAATCTTTAATTAAATATAAATGGCAAAAACTTCAGTAGTAGCCAGGCAGAAAAAAAGGGAAGCGCTTGTAGCCCAGTACGCAGAAAAAAGAGCTGCGCTTAAAGCAGCCGGGGATTACCAGGGACTGGATGCTTTACCCAAAAATGCTTCTCCTGTTCGTTTAAAGAACCGTTGCCAGTTAACGGGTCGCCCAAGAGGGTACATGCGGTATTTCGGGCTCAGCCGTGTATCCTTCCGGGATATGGCGCTGAACGGTAAAATACCCGGCGTGAGAAAGGCCAGCTGGTAAGCGGGCTGGGGGAACAGCGTTTCCCCGGATATCATAGGATATCGCATTGTACAACATTTTTTAAACCATCAATCTCAGATAAACAATGGTAACTGATCCTATTGCAGACTTTTTGACAAGAATCCGGAATGCCCAAATGGCTAACCACCGTATCGTGGAAATTCCTGGCTCTAACCTCAAGAAGCGCATGACTGAAATCCTTTATGAAAAAGGATATATTTTAAAATATAAATTCGAAGACGATAACAAACAGGGTGTGATCAAAATAGCCCTCAAATACGATCCGACCACCAAGGAGCCTGCTATCAAGACCCTGGAAAGGGTTAGCCGGCCGGGCCTGCGGACGTATTCCAAACCTGCCGAATTCAAACGCGTAAAGAACGGGCTGGGTGTGGCCATTCTGTCGACTTCAAAAGGCGTAATGACCGACAAAGAGGCTAAAGTGCAGAACGTAGGCGGGGAAGTGCTCTGTTATATCTATTAAATATTCAGGCTGACAATTAAGCCCTTTATACCGGGCTGAACACAGCCATCATTATTCATTCATTCAAATTACCAAGGTATATGAGTCGTATAGGAAAGAAACCAGTTACTGTACCGGGTGGTGTTACCATCACGGTCGGAAAAGATAACCTGGTAACCGTTAAAGGTCCCAAAGGAGAACTGACCCAGCAGGTAGACCGTGATATTAAAGTGGAAGTGAAAGGTACTGAGGTAGAATTCCAGCGGCCCACTGACCAGATTCGTCACAAGGCCCTCCATGGCCTTTATCGTTCCCTGATCAGCAACATGGTGAAAGGCGTCACCGACGGTTACAAAAAGAATATGGAATTGGTGGGTGTGGGTTACAAAGCCGCCAACCAGGGTAATATCCTGGACCTGGCCCTGGGTTATTCGCACAACATCATTTTTGAAATACCCAAAGAGGTTAAAGTAGCAACTGCCCAGGAAAAAGGCCAGAATCCTACCATTACCCTTGAAAGTGCCGATAAACAGCTGGTTGGTGCAGTGGCAGCGAAAATCCGGAGCCTGCGTAAGCCTGAGCCATATAAGGGTAAGGGTATTAAGTTCGCAGGAGAAGTGTTGCGCCGTAAGGCAGGTAAGGCAGCGGGTAAATAATTTAGACCGCCGGGCTGCCTCAGCGCGGTGGCAGTTGATAAATCAGTTTTTCAATTTTTCCTGGCAGCATCAGGAGTCAAAATACAGAAATCATGGAAGCGAAAATTATAAGAAGGCAGAGAATCAGACATGGTATCAGGAAGAAAATTATCGGGACAGCCCAGAAGCCCCGCCTGTCTGTCTTCAGGAGCAATGCTGAAGTATACGTGCAGCTGATTGATGACGCCAACGGCCATACACTTGCTTCGGCTTCTTCACGCGATAAGGACATCGCTGCTCAGAAAGTGCCTAAGACAGAAAAGAGCAAACTGGTTGGGGAAGCCATTGCGCGGAAAGCAATTGACCTTGGACTTAACAACGTCATCTTTGACCGTGGCGGTAATCTTTACCACGGACGCGTAAAAGCAGTGGCGGAAGGTGCCAGGGGAGGCGGTCTTAAATTCTAATTCAAATTTTAACTTGACATAATGGCTAAAGTAATTTTAAATAAAGTTAAAGCAGGCGACCTGGAACTGAAAGAGAAAGTCGTTTCCATCAACCGCGTGGTGAAAACAACAAAGGGTGGACGTGCATTCAGCTTTTCTGCACTGGTGATTGTCGGCAACGGCAGCGGTGTGGTTGGGCACGGACTGGGGAAAGCCAAGGAAGTACAGGAAGCAATTACCAAGGGGATTGAGGATGCAAAGAAAAACCTGATTAAAGTGCCAGTGATGAAAGGAACTATTCCTCACGACCAGCTGGCTAAAGAGGGTGCGGCAAAAGTGCTGATCAAACCAGCAGCACATGGTACCGGTGTAATTGCCGGAGGTTCCATGAGGGCTGTACTGGAAAGCGCAGGTGTAACGGACGTATTGGCCAAGTCACTGGGTTCTGCCAACCCCCATAACGTGGTGAAAGCAACGTTCAAGGCGCTGGCGATGCTGCGGGAGCCCATTACCATCTCGCGCACCAGGAACCTGTCATTAAAGAAAATTTTTAACGGATAATTTCTGATCCAGTAATACGGTTTTGTTATGAAAAAAATTAAGATAACCCTGGTAAAGAGCCCCATTGACCGTTCAGAGCGGCAGAAGCTCACCCTGAAAGCCCTGGGTCTGAATAAAATGAACGCCACCAAAGAAGTGGAGGCCAGTGCCCAGGTACTTGGCATGGTGCGCAAGGTGAATCACCTGGTGACCGTGGAAGAAGCCTAATATATGTATAGCCGGCAATACGGGATCCCGTTACAACCGGCTTTTTTATTAACCATACAGCGAGGGGAAACAACCCCGTTAAGTAAAAATTACAACCATGAAATTGCATGAATTAAGGCCCGCCAAAGGAGCCACGCACAAAAGGAAACGTTTAGGTCGCGGTGAAGCGTCAGGCAAAGGCGGCACGGCTACAAAAGGTAACAAAGGCGGACAGAGCCGCGCAGGTTACAGCAGCAAATTTGCCCATGAAGGGGGGCAGATGCCCATCCAGCGCCGAATCCCCAAACGCGGTTTCAAGAATAATGATCGCATAGAATACAAAGTTTTTAACCTCGGTCAGATCGACCAACTGGTGGAAAAATACAACCTCACTGAATTTTCACTGGAGAACCTGTATATCAACGGGCTTATCAGCCAGACAGACAGTGTAAAAATTCTGGGTAACGGAGAATTCACGGCTAAAATCAGCTTTAAAGTAAATAAAGCCAGCGCCAAGGCAAAATCAGCTATCGAGGCTGCAGGATCTACCCTGGAAATTGTTCAATAATTTCTGTAACTTGTGCGACGCATGTCTCTGACAGGCGTTTTTTGTCAGGCTCATTTTTTAAATTTAGCCATCCGTGAAGAAACTTATAGCAACACTCAAAAATATCTGGAGCATTGCAGAGCTGAAGAGTAAGATCATTGTGACGCTTGGACTGCTGCTGATTTACCGTTTCGGTTCACACATTGTTTTACCCGGCCTTGACCCGCGAAAGATAGACCTCAAAAGCGCCAAAACAGGTGCATTGGGTCTTATTGACGCATTCGCCGGCGGTGCCTTTTCCCAGGCTTCCATCTTTGCCCTGGGTATCATGCCTTATATTTCGGCCTCTATCTTCATGCAGCTTGTTACCATCCTGGTGCCCCAGATGCAGAAAGTACAAAAGGACGGAGACAGCGGCCGCAAGAAAATCAACCAGTGGACCCGTTACCTCACCGTACTGGTTACCATTGTACAGGCCGGTGCGTACGTGAAATACATCCAGACGGCCAATGCAGAAGCGCTGCTTCCGGCTTTCAACGGTTATTTCGCCATTACAACCACCATCCTGCTCACTGCCGGTACGCTTTTCGTAATGTGGCTGGGTGAAAAAATCACGGATAAAGGACTTGGAAATGGTACTTCAATCATCATCATGATTGGTATCCTGGCCAGGCTCCCGCAGAATCTTTACCAGGAGTGGCTCGCCAAGAGCAACCGCGGCGGCGGAGGTCTTCTTATCTACATCATTGAAATTGCCGTTCTCATCGGGATAATTATGGGTCTTATCGTGCTCGTGCAGGGTGTGCGGAAGATCCCCGTGAACTATGCCAAACAGATTGTCGGTAACCGCCAGTTCGGGGGTGCCCGCCAGTTTTTGCCGCTGAAAGTGAACGGTGCCGGTGTAATGCCAATTATCTTCGCGCAGGCTATCATGTTCCTGCCCACGCTGATTTCTTATACCAATTTCGAAAGCAAAAATGGGATTGCCAGGATATTTGCAGATCCCAAGGATCCCTGGCATATGCTGATTTACGCGGTGATAGTAATTGGGTTTACCTTTTTATACACCGCGCTGATCTTCAACCCGAAACAGATCGCCGACGACCTGAAACGCAACAATGGGTTCATCCCCGGCGTGAAGCCCGGTCAGCCCACAGCTGATTACATTGGCACGGTGATGGACAGGATTACCCTGCCCGGTGCGGTGCTGCTGGCCATCGTAGGCATCCTGCCTGGCTTCGCTCAGCTGTTTGGTGTTACACAGGGTTTTGCTTCCTTTTATGGTGGCACCTCGCTGTTAATTATGGTGGGCGTTATCCTCGATACCCTGCAGCAGATAGAAACCCAGTTGCTGATGCGCCAGTACGACGGTCTGATGAAAAGCGGCCGTATCCAGGGAAGGCAGAGCCTCCAATCGACCACTACTACCATTTAACGCACCAGGTCTGCAAAAGGACCGTGCAACATATTAAAACCTGGCAGCTTCGCATGCCGGGTTTTTTAACTTCTACCGGATAACCAGATGATACATTATAAAAACGAAGCGGAGATAGAACTGATGCGGCAGAGCGCTCTGCTGGTGAGTCGTACACTGGCAGAAATTGCGGGGATGCTTAGGCCGGGCATCTCCACGCTGGCCATCGACAAGCTAATCGGGGAAATCATCAGGAGCAACGGCGCTATTCCTTCTTTTCTCAACTATAACGGCTATCCATTCGACTCCTGCATTTCGGTAAATGACGTGGTTGTTCATGGTTTTCCAAACGAGGGCGAACTGTCCGAGGGAGATATTATTTCCGTCGATATCGGGGTGATAAAGAACGGGTACCACGGCGATCATGCCTATACGTTTGCCATCGGTAATCCCGGGCCCGCGGTAGCCCAGCTCATAAAAGTTACCAAGGAATCCCTGTACAAGGGGATAGAAAAAGCCATCGAAAACAACCGGGTAGGTGATATTTCATTTGCAATACAGGACTATACCGAAAAACAGCACGGGTATGGCGTTGTGAGAGAACTGGTAGGGCATGGGCTCGGAAAAAAACTGCACGAGGATCCACAAGTGCCTAACTACGGAAAGCGGGGGAGTGGCATCAGGCTGAAGGAAGGGTTGGTGCTCGCTATTGAACCAATGATTAACCTGGGCAAAAGAAATGTCTATACAGCCAAGGATGGCTGGACGGTACGGACGGTCGACCAGCAGCCCTCCGTTCATTTTGAACATGATGTATGCGTGCGCAAAGGGAAGGCGGATATCCTTTCCGATTACAGCATCATTGAGGCCGCTGAAAAGCAAAATGCTCACCTGTTCGTAGCATGAGTGCTTCAGGGTAAGAAAAACACCCGGAAGCCATTTTTATTTTTTATTTTTATCCGTAACCATCCGGATATATGGATAACGAGCAATATCCTCCAGGCGACGGGGAAAAATTCAGTGATGATCTTTCCGAGCACCTGCGTATCGAAAATGAAATTCTTCGGCTGCGCGTCAGGGCCGAACTTGATGGTGAATATGAAAGCGACCCGCAACTCTCGCCCGAACTCGAAAACGAATTCCTAAAAAACATCCTGGCCTTTGAACAACGATATGCCCGCATAAAAATGCTGCAGGTGGCGGAATTGCTTGGCAACCCTTGCCTGCTGCCCGCCGATAAATTGGATGATAAAGCATTGTCGGCTGCTTTCCGGAACCTCGAAGCCTTACTGTCCGAGAAGCATATCGTGGTGGAATTTTCGCGTCCACGCGATGACCGCTTCAAGTACCGGTTCATTACGGAGGAGCTGTTCCATCATGAAACCGATGACATGAATATCGAGGGGGTAACAAAATACTTCAATTATGAAGAGTTTCATCCCGATCATGAAGAAGAGATTGCCGATCATACCATCCGGTTCCTGGGCGACTGGTTCCAGCGGAGCACGGTTGCTGCGCGATGGTATCTGGACGAATATTTTGTACAGCCCGATGGCCAGGTTTTTTCGAGGGATGCGATGGTAGACGCTTTTAACAAAGTGTTTGCCTCCTATGTAAGTTTCGAGGAATCCGGTTATGCGATGGACGGGGTGGAATATGAAATGCTGACCGATGAAGGGCCGGCAAGCGAAGGGCTGGGATTTGCGGAAGGCATGATCCGGTACACGGCCGTGCTGGAAAACGGCGAAAGAAAATTTGTGGAAGGGCCATTTAAATTTGATTTTACCCGTACGGCCGGGCGCTGGCGGATAAAATATTTTTACCTCTCGGGATTCAATGGATAATACTCCAGGTGTGCAGGGCAGGAAACTGGTCGTCATTGGCGGCGGTGCGGCGGGATTTTTCTGTGCTGTCAATGCGGCGCGCATGGCTCCCGGCCTGTCGGTTACCATTTTTGAAAAATCCGGTAAGGTGCTTTCTAAAGTGCGGGTGAGTGGTGGTGGCCGCTGCAATGTTACCCATGCCTGCTTCGACAGGACTGACATGGCGGCCCGGTACCCGCGCGGGAGCAATTTTGTAAAGAAAGCGTTTCACCAGTTTTTCACCTCAGATACCATCAGCTGGTTTTCAGAAAGAGGCGTTAAGCTGAAGGAAGAACCGGATGGCCGGATGTTCCCGGTCAGTAATACCTCGCAGACGATTGTCGACTGCCTGCAGGAGGAGGTTCGCAGGTATAACGTGCAGGTACAGTTGCAGACAGAAGTAAAGGAACTGGCGCTGGCGCCGACAGCCGTTCACCAGGGCGAAAATGGCGGGGAGCGACGGCGGTTTATGCTCGTAATCCAGGTGGCGGGTGAAATCCGTTCCCTGGAAGCTGATTTTGTTTGTGTCGCCTGCGGCGGATATCCCAAGGCAGCGATGTTTTCGTGGTTGTCCGCTACCGGCCATCGCATTGAGCCGCCGGTACCCTCGCTGTTCACGTTCAATATGCCCGGTAACCCGATTACCCGGCTGATGGGCGTAAGTGTAAACCCGGTTACCGTGAAGATCAGGGGTACGAGGCTGGAAAGTGAAGGACCGATTCTCATTACGCACTGGGGGATGAGCGGCCCTGCCATCCTAAAGTTGAGTGCCTGGGGAGCACGTGAGCTGGCAGCGCGGAATTATGAGTTTAGCGTGCAGGTGAACTGGCTGCCGGGCTATCATGAGCAGTCGATGCGGGTGTTGCTCGACCAGTACCGCGCAGAAAGGCCGGGGCAAATGCTGCATGGAAAGAACTTTGCCGGACTACCGCAGCGCCTGTGGAATTACCTGCTGGAGCAGGCCGGCGTGGCCGAAACCACGCGGTGGGGAGACCTGGCTGCCGGTTCGCGGAACCAGCTGGTGAAACTGATTTGTGTGTACGAGGCGGCGGTTAGTGGTAAGACCACCTTTAAAGAAGAATTTGTTACTGCGGGAGGTGTTTGGCCGGCAGAAGTGGAAGCCCACACGATGAGGAGTAAAAAGCTGCCGGGCCTGTATTTTGCCGGGGAGATCCTGGATGTGGACGGGGTCACGGGAGGATTCAATTTTCAACATGCCTGGACCAGTGCCTGGATAGCCGCAAAATCGATTTCGGAAGCGAGCGCCTAGTGCTCAATAAAGATTTGGCGCTGAAGTGATTGCGACGCAACGATGTGCAACAAAGGACAAATGCCGGTATCCCGGCTTTCTTATTCAAACAGCCGCTGAAAAATGATGTTTTTTTGTATCTTTGCAACCCCGAAATAAAACCATCGGGATTTTACCATGTTTCAAAATTTTATTGTTAAACAACTAAACGCTGATGCACAGGAACCGGCTGCGGATACCGCAGAGGTTACAGCGACAACAACTGCACCTGCGCATACGCATGCGCCCGCCACGGCTCATGATGATTTCGACTGGACGATTGACAAACGGAATGTGTCGGCATACAGCCGCGAGGAGAACGAGAAGTACAGTAAAGTGTACGATGATACGTTCATCCAGATCACCGACGGCACCTTAATCAAAGGTTCTGTAGTGGGTATGACGAAGACTGATGTTGTGCTGAACATTGGGTTCAAGAGTGACGGGTTGATTTCCCTGAATGAATTCCGCGACATTCCCGGTTTGAAAGTAGGCGATGAAGTGGAAGTGATGGTGGTTGAGAAAGAAGACAGGGAAGGTAACCTGAACCTCAGCCGGAAACAGGCCCGTACCACCCGCGCGTGGGAAAGAATTGTGGAAGTGCACAAGACCGGTGAAGTAATTACCGGAACAGTGACCAGCAAAACCAAGGGCGGTCTTATCGTGGATGTATTTGGTATGGAAACCTTCCTGCCAGGATCACAGATAGACGTTAAACCGGTTACCGATTACGACCAGTTTGTTGGCAAGACGATGGAATTTAAAGTGGTGAAGGTTAACGAAGCGATCAAGAATGCGGTTGTATCGCACAAAGCCCTCATTGAAAGTGATATTGAAGCGCAGCGTGCAGAGATTATGAGCAAACTGGAAAAAGGCCAGGTGCTGGAAGGAACGATCAAGAACATCACTGACTTCGGTGCGTTCATGGATCTTGGCGGGCTGGATGGCCTGTTGTACATCACTGATATTTCATGGGGTCGTATTTCACACCCGACAGAGGTGCTGAAACTGGATCAGAAACTGAAAGTGGTGGTACTTGATTTCGATGATGAGAAGAAACGCATCAGCCTCGGTCTGAAACAGCTTACCCCGCATCCGTGGGATATCCTGCCTGAGCATGTGAAAGAAGGTGAAGTGGTGGAAGGCAAAGTAGTGAACATTGAAGATTACGGTGCATTCCTGGAAATACAGCCCGGCGTGGAAGGCCTGGTACACGTGAGTGAAATTACCTGGGCGAATACCCCGGTAAACGCCAAGGAGTTTTTCAAACTTGGTGACATTCACAAAGCCAAGGTGGTAACGTTGGATAAGGATGCGCGCAAGATGAGTCTTTCTATCAAACAGCTGAGTGAAGACCCATGGAGCACGATTGAAAATACGTTTCCTGAAGGCAGCCGTCACAGCGGGCTGGTGAAGAACATTACTCCTTATGGTGTGTTCGTTGAACTGGCAACCGGCATCGGTGGTATGATTCATATCAGCGACCTGAGCTGGCTGAAACGCTTCAATCACCCGAGTGAGTACACCAAGGTGGGCGAGCGAATCGATGTGAAAATACTGGGTATCGACAAGGAGAACCGCAAGCTGCAGCTGGGACACAAACAGCTGGAAGAAGATCCCTGGAATTCGTTGCAGGATACATTTGCCGTTGGAACCGTTCACGAAGGACTGGTTACCCGTAAAGACGACAAAGGTGCGCTGGTTCAGCTGCCCTACGGACTCGAAGGCTTTGTGCCTAACCGTCACCTGAACAAGGAAGATGGCAAACAGGTGCAGGCCGATGAGACTGCGCAGTTCGTGGTGATTGAGTTCGACCGCAATGAGAAAAGGATCGTGCTTTCCCATACCCGTATCTGGGAGCAGGTGAAGGCAGACGAAAAGGAAGCCGGACGCAAGGAAGCGCGGACAGAAGCGGATCAGACGAAGAAGGCCGTGAAGACTATCCAGAGCAAAGTGGAGAAAACGACACTTGGCGACCTGGGTGTGCTGGCCGAACTGAAGAAGAAAATGGAAAGCGGAAACAACAATGACAATTCCGGACAGGAAGATGCCAAATAAGTAAAGCGTAGTTTAAATAAAAAGCCGGCCCTTAACAGGTGCCGGTTTTTTTACGTCGGTACATTTCGTTTATACGTATACGGTAGTAACCCTGGACGGCCTTACTGTACTTTTATGAGATAATAATTTTTTTTGCCCTTTTGGACCAGCAGGTAGGTGTTGTGGAGCAGGAGGGATGTCTTTATTTCGAAGGTGATTGAGTCGACCCGCTGGCGGTTGAGGCTGACGCCGCCGCCCAGTATGGTTTTGCGGGCTTCTCCCTTGCTCGGGAAAACGCCGGATGCTGCCAGAAAACTGACGATGTCAATGCCGTTGGCCAACCGCGCTGCATCAAAATTGAATTTCACGACACCATCCATATGTTCCAGTTCTTCGAGGGTCATCTCATTGGCCGGTTTCGCCTGGGTGCCAAAGGTTTTCTGCGTGGTTTCGAGTGCCTGCTGCAGGCCGGCTTCGCCGTGAACGAACCGGGTAATTGCTGTAGCCAGCGTTTTTTGCAGGGCGCGCTGGCCGGGCTGGTCGTGCTGCAGCCGCAGGCATGCGGTGATTTCATCCGGGGAAAGAAAAGTAAAAATCCGGATCCATTTTGCTGCATCCGCATCGGCAGCATTCAGCCAGAACTGGTAAAACTGGAAAGGAGACGTGCGGTTGGGATCGAGCCAGATATTTCCTTTTTCCGTCTTGCCGAATTTACCGCCGTCGGATTTAGTCAACAGCGGGCAGGTGAAAGCAAAGGCTTCTCCGCCGGCTTTGCGGCGGATAAGTTCCGTACCGGTGACGATATTGCCCCATTGGTCGCTGCCGCCCATCTGGAGTTTAACGCCTTTATTTTTGTAGAGCCAGTAGAAATCGTATCCTTGTACCAGCTGGTAGGTAAATTCGGTGAAGCTCATGCCGTTTTCGCCTTCCAGTCTTTTTTTCACGCTGTCCTTTCCCATCATGTAATTGACGGTAATGTGTTTGCCTGCCTCACGGATGAAATCGAGGAAGCTGATATTTTTGAACCAGTCGTAGTTGTTGACCATTTCCGCGGCATTGGGGAGCAGGGGGCTGAAATCTAGGTATTGTGCCAGTTGTTGTTTGATGCCGGCGAGGTTGCGGTCGAGTGTTTCGGTGCTGAGCAGGTTTCTTTCTTCACTTTTCCCGGACGGGTCGCCGACCAAACCTGTTGCACCGCCCACCAGGGCGATGGGTTTGTGTCCCGCTTTCTGCAGGTGAACGAGGAGGAGGATGGGCACCAGGCTGCCGATATGAAGGCTGTCTGAGGTAGGATCAAAGCCGATGTAGGCTGTGGTCATTTCCTTTTGCAGCTGTTCCTCCGTACCCGGCATAATGTCCTGTATCATACCCCTCCAGCGCAATTCGCCTATCAGATGCATAGTAAGCCGCTATTTTGCGCAAAAGTAGTGGTTTCCGGATAGAGATCCGGCCTTCAAAAAGCAATAAATGAGGCTTTTATCCGTTAGCCAACACATAGCATACATTGATCGTATCTAATTTGTCCAAGGGTAATTTATACGACTTGCGTTACGCAGCCAATAGGTGCTAAAAGAAGTCTATGTAATTGCTTAGTTGAAAATCTTATAATGAAGACCGCAAAGCCCCTGTTGATCGGTATCTGCCTTTTATGGGCATCGTCCCTGGTTGCCCAGTTCAGGAAATACTCGAATGAATTTTTGAATATTGGTGCCGGTGCGCGTGGACTGGGTATGGGCAGTGCGCAGGTAGCGACGGTTAATGATGCCACTGCGGGATACTGGAACCCGGCCGGCCTGGTTAACGTGAAGGATAACCCGCAGGTGGACCTGATGCATGCGGAATATTTTGCGGGTATCGGGAAATACGATTACGGCACCCTGGCCGTACCCATCAGCGGGGGAAAACGGACGCTGGGTATTTCGCTGCTCCGGTTTGCTGTAGACAATATCCCGAACACGATCTTCCTGGTGCAGCCCGACGGTACCATCAATTTTGACAACATTACCACCTTTTCTTCTGCAGATTATGCCTTTATCTTTTCGCTGGCGCAGCAGCTGAAGCTCCATAATAAAAAGAACCTCAATTTCGGGGTTAATGCAAAGATCATCCACCGTACCGCGGGGGATTTTGCCACGTCCTGGGGTTTTGGGTTTGATGCCGGCATCCAGTACGAACACAAGAACTGGAAACTGGGCCTGATGGCCAGGGATGTGACGACGACCTTTAATGCCTGGTCGTACAGCCTCAACGAAAATATCAGGGAGGTTTTCTACCTGACGAATAATGAGATCCCGGTGAAGTCGACCGAACTCACGGCGCCCAGGGTAATTGTGGGCGGCGCCTATACGATGACTATCAACAAATCGCTGAGCCTGCTGACGGAGGTAAATATGGACCTGACTTTCGACGGCCGGAGAAACACCGTTTTTGCTACGAAAGCGGTGAGTTTCGACCCAAAGCTGGGTATGGAGCTTTCAGTAAAGAATGTATTTTTTGTACGGGGCGGCATCAATAATTTCCAGAAGGCGCTCGATGAGAGTGATTCCACCAACAAGCATAAGGTGTGGATTTATCAACCTTCCATTGGGGCGGGGTTTAGGATTGCCAATGTGCAGATCGATTATGCCTTTACGAATCTTGCCAATCAGTCTAATCCCCTTTATACCCATATTTTCTCTTTGCGGCTGGATTTAAAAAAGAAACCCAGGAAATAAGCTGTTCCGTTTGAACCGGGAAATGTACACACTATGAAGAAATTATTTACCCTGTTGCTGTTGTGTTCTGGTCTTGCGGGCCTCGCACAGCAGTATAATAATGAATGGATAGATTTTTCAAAAATATATTTCAAATTTAAAACCGATCGCACAGGCCTGTGCAGGATTCCTCAGTCGGCCCTGTCCGGGCTTGGACTGGGATCTGTTCCTGCTGAACAATTTAAGATGTGGCGGAACGGGCAGGAAGTGGGCCTTTATACCTCCTCTGCCACGGGGCCGCTGGCGGCGAATGGCTACATCGAATTCTGGGCACAGACCAATGACGGCAAGCCTGATCGGCCACTGTACCGTAATGCCGCCTACCAGCACACCGATAAAGTAAGCCTGCAGAGTGATACCGCCGTTTATTTCCTGACGGTTGACGCCGGGTTAAATAATCATTACGCAGATGCTGTGAATGACGTAGCGTCTAATGTGTTGCCAGCGGAACCCTATTTCATGTACACATTTGGCAAGTACTTCAGGGAACAAATCAATTCGGGTTTTGCCGCCGTGATAGGAGAATATGTGTATTCGGCTTCGTATGACAAAGGGGAATTCTGGAGTACACAGGATATTTACCCCGGCTCGCCAAGGGTGGACCAGCAAAGCGGTCTTTCGCCGTATACTTCCGGGCCCGCCGCTTCAATTCGGTTCGGGGCAGCCGGGAGCGCGCTGAATAGCCGGTCGATCAATGTGAAGGTCAACAATACCGTGGTGAAAGACACGATCTGTGATTACTTTAATGATGTAGTCGGCAGTTCAGCTTTCCCGGTGTCCCTGCTTTCGTCCGGGTCTGCAGATGTTACTTTTAGCAACGGCCAGAACAGCAACCCGGTCATAACGAGTGACCGTATGGTGGTGTCGTTTTATGAACTGACCTACCCGCGCCAGTTCAATTTCGGCAATACCAGCAACTTTAGTTTTACACTGCCCGCATCTGCTTCGGGCTTTTACCTGCAGATCACAAATTTTAATTATGGAAGTACTGCTCCGGTGCTGTATGATATCAGCAACCAGCGAAAATATGTAGGTGATGTGACCACCCCCGGCACGGTGAAATTTGCCTTGCCTGCGGGCGGACAGCCGCGCAACCTGCGGCTGGTCAGCGAAGATCCATCAAACTACGTAACCTTATCGGGCACTGATTTTACTGCGAAAAAATTTACGGATTTTAGCCTCAGCGCCAACCAGGGTAATTATTTAATCATTTCCAACAAAGTGCTATTTAACGGGGCAAATGGTACGAATCCCGTCAACCAATACAAGTTATATCGTTCATCGGCTGCAGGCGGCGGTTATAATGCGCAGGTTTACGACATTGATGAACTGGTTGACCAGTTTGCCTTCGGTGTTAAGAAGCACCCGCTTTCCATCAAAAATTTCCTGCGTTTTGCCAGGGCGAAATTCTCTGCATTACCGCAATACGCCATGCTCATCGGGCATGGTGTTGCGTATAATGCTTACCGGTATAACCAGGCCAATCCTGTTGCGGACCTGCTGAACCTGGTACCTACGTTTGGCTGGCCGGCTTCCGATAATTTGCTGGCTTCTGCGGACGGAGCGAGTCCCGTACCGATAACACCCATCGGGCGGCTGTCGGTGATTTCAGGCGATGAAATTGCGAATTACCTGGAAAAGGTAAAAGAGTACGAAAACGCGCAGCAGAATAACCCTAATACGATTGCGGGCCGCGCCTGGATGAAGAATATCATGCAGATTACAGGTGCCAGTGAAGTGTACCTGGGCTCCGTGCTCTGTAATTATATGGAAAACTACCGGCAACTGGTTGTGGATACACTGATCGGGGCCAACGTAATTACCTTCTGTAAAAACACTTCTGCAGAGATAGAACTGGCGACCAATAGCCGGGTTACGGGCTTGTTTGAGGAGGGACTTGGCTTTATGTGTTATTTCGGCCATTCGTCCTCAACGGTCCTCGGCTTTAACATCGACGATCCCAATACCTATAACAACGCCGGGAAATACCCATTCTTTTCGGTAAATGGTTGTAATGCGGGTGATTTCTTTGTGTTTGATCCAAACCGGTTTGCCTATGGTCAGACCCTTTCCGAGAAGTTTACGCTGGCGAAGCAGCGGGGCAGCATCGGTTTCCTTGCATCGACGCACTATGGAATTGTCAATTACCTCAACATCTACATCAGCAGTTTTTACGGGTTAATGGATAAGGCGGACTACGGCGCATCGGTGGGAAAGTTAAACAAGGATGCCGTGCAGCAGATGACCCAGATTTCCGGTACAGGGGATTATTATGCACGGCTGCATGCTGAAGAGCTTACCCTGCACGGTGACCCTGCCATAAAGCTGAACTACCAGGCGTTACCTGACTACGATATCGAGGAATCGCAGGTGGTTATCAATCCGCAGTTTGTTTCTGTTGCTGAAAATAAATTCACGGTAAACATTAAACTTTACAATCTGGGGAAAGCCGTGGCGGATTCCATAACGGTGGACATCAAGCGCCAGTATCCTGACAACAGCATGTCAACTTTGCAGCGAATAAAGATACCGGGCATCCGATTCACGGATTCTATATCGGTAAGTGTTCCGATTATCGCCACACGCGACAAAGGCCAGAACAGGCTCATTATTAAAGTAGATGCTGATGAAGTGGTTCCCGAGATCACGGAGGCCAATAATACCGTCACTAAGGATTTTTATATTTATGAAGATGAGGCCAGGCCTGCTTACCCATACAACTATGCTATTGTAAACAAGCAGGGGCAAAAACTGTATGCATCTACTGCCAATCCCCTCAGTCAGGCTAAGCAGTACGTCATGGAAATGGATACCACCGAACAGTTCAACTCACCGTCTAAAATGAGTAAATCCATTACTACTGCAGGCGGGCTGCTGGAATTTGATCCCGCAGTAAGTTTCAGGGATAGTGCCGTCTATTACTGGCGTACGTCACTCGTCCCCATTCCGGGTGGGGATTACCACTGGAATGAGTTCTCCTTCGTCTACCTCCCTGCCTCCTCGCTTGGTTTTAACCAATCACATTATTTCCAGCACCTGAAATCCGATGTTACCAGTATCTCCCTGGGAACGGACAGGAAATGGAAGTTCGGCAATTTTATCAATAATCTTTTTGCCAGGAATACCGTGTACCCGACAGGAAACCAGGATATAGACTTCAGCGTAGCGATAAATGGGGAAGCAACCATCCAAAGTGCCTGTGTCGGCTATTCACTGATTTACAATGTTTTTGATCCCCTCACCTTTAAGCCCTGGAAAAACGTCGACGGTAATGGAAATAACCTTTATATCGGTGGAAGCGGACCGGCAAATTGTGGACCATCGCGCAATTGGAATTTTGAATTCAGCTATATGAGTTCAGCTACCCGGAAGCAAATGATGGACTTTATGGATAATATCATCCCGGATGGTTATTACGTGGTGGTGCGGACGATTACCAATACCTCCCAGCCCAACTCAGGATATGTGAATGAATGGAAGTCTGATACAGCATTGTACGGACCGGGGAACTCGCTTTACAACCGTTTATCTAATGCGGGTATGAAGGACCTGGACTCTTTTTATCATAACAGTTCATTCAATTTTATTTATAAAAAGAATGATCCCTCTTTTACGCCGGTATCTAAGGTAAGCGTTGGGCCATACGACCGGATTTCACTGAGTGCGGATTGTCCGACACCCGATACAATAGGCTTTATCACCTCACCGGTTTTCGGACCCGCAAAAGCCTGGAAAATGGTGCATTGGCGAGGCTTTAGCCTGGAGCCCAATTCGGCGGATAACCCGACCGTGAACGTGGTTGGTCTTGCAGCCGATGGATCTCCGACAACGCTTATTACGCTCGATAAAACACAGCAGGATTTTGACATTTCATATGTAAGTTCCGCTCAGTTTCCCAATATTAAACTCAAAATGAGGAATGTAGACTCTGTGAAAGCAACGCCTTACCAATTGTCTTTGTGGAAAGTGGATTATGATCCAGTGCCTGAAGGGGCAGTTATTCCGAATATTTATTTTAAAACCAAGGATCCTTCAAAGCTCGCCGATACCCTTGAGCTGGGAGAACAACTCAGTTTTGGGATTGCATTTAAGAATATCAGTGTAACTGCCTTCGACAGCATAAAGATAAAGATGTACATTCTTGACCAGGCCAATGTGGCACACCCCGTCACGCTTCCCAATACGCGTCCTGTTATAGCGGGGGATTCCGTGCAACTCAATTACGTGGTCGACACAAGAGGGTACAGCGGTTCGAATACCGTCTACGTAGAATTTAACCCGGCGGGACAGCAGCTGGAACAGTTCCATTTCAACAACTTCCTTTTTCGAAATTTCTATGTGAAGCCGGATAAAACAAACCCGCTTATGGATGTTACTTTTGATAACGTGCACATCCTGAACCGGGACATCGTTTCGGCTAAGCCCCGAATTGAAGTTAAGCTCAGGGATAATTCCAGGTACTTGTT
Source organism: Chitinophagales bacterium (assembly GCA_038229695.1). Classification (GTDB taxonomy): domain Bacteria; phylum Bacteroidota; class Bacteroidia; order Chitinophagales; family Chitinophagaceae; genus JACMLD01. Next base: position 23,442 of record JBBROE010000019.1, read on the forward strand.
GCTGAATGATACTTCCGGTCTGCTGGTGCAGGTACGTTTCCCTGACAATTCTTTACGCACATACCAGTTCAATACCGATACCCTGCGGTTTATTCCGGCGGCAAGTGGAAGTGACAATACCGCAACCATTGAATTTTCACCGCAATTCCTGAAGCAAATCAATGAAGATGGTGACGAATACCAGCTAATCGTAAAAGGAAAAGACATCAGCGGAAACAAAGCGGGACCCTCTGATTATGTCATCAATTTCCGGGTTATCGGTAAGCCGATGGTCAGCAACCTGCTTAATTACCCCAATCCTTTTACGACGTCAACAGCCTTTGTATTTACCCTCACCGGATCTGACGTGCCGGATAATATGAAGATTCAGATACTAACAGTTACCGGGAAAATCGTAAAGGAAATCACCCGCCAGGAATTGGGCAACCTGCACATCGGCCGAAATATTACCGATTATAAATGGGATGGTACTGACCAGTTTGGCCAGCGTCTTGCCAACGGTGTTTACCTGTATCGTTTCGTAACCACCCTCAATGGCAAACGACTGGATAAGTTTACTGACAACGGCGACAATACGAACAAGTTTTTTAATAACGGCTACGGTAAAATGTTCCTGATGCGCTAACCGGCCCGAATTATCACTACGTTAATTAGAACAGAAGCCGTGTTCTCCGTAAATTGCGGAACACGGCTTTTTTAATGGCCGGGGCGCAGATGTACAAAACCTTGACTCGGATCTTTCTGCAAGTCGTCATAGTCTTGCTCTTGCTGGAGTTGGGCCTTCGTGTGATTTATTTCCAGGCCAGGGGCGTTAATGCTCTGGCCCTTGTATCAACGCTTAAGAGCATCCGCAGGAAGCTGGCAGACAACGGCGAAAGCCGGATTTTTCAGGATTATAAGCTGGCCCGGCCCGATTCCAGTGATGCGGTCAACCGGGCGATTGCCTCGGAATCTTTTGCCAGCAACCATTTCAGTTATACACCATGGACCGAATATAAGAATAGCGATTTTAGCGGCAGGTATATTAATGTCAGGGGACTGGAACGGGCTACTGTCCCTGATCGCTATCCGGCGAAACCCGGTCCCGCAAAGCTGATTTATTTCTTAGGAGGATCTACCATGTTTGGCGTAAACGTCACGGATCGCGAAACTATCGCGGCTGCATTTGTAAAGGAATATGGACGTATTTATCCTTCGGGTGCTGCCATTAAAGTGATTAACTATGGAGTGCCTGCCTATCATTCTTTTAATGAATTGATGTTGCTCACCAGGCTTGTATATTCCGGCGAGCTGCCGGATGCAGTGGTGGTTTTGGATGGCTTAAATGATTTTCTGCTTCCTACGGCAGTGTTGGAACGCCGACCTTATTTGTACTACCGTCTTCGGCTGGCGGGCAGTGACAAATACAGTGAAAAGTCGCTTGCTGACGTCAATGATTCCACCCAAACCCTTTTTGATTATACAGGTAGCCTGACTGAGCCCGCCCTGGCCGACTCCTTACGTCACGTTTATCTGGGTAACCTTGCGCGAATCGAAACGCTGGCGAACGCCAACCAGTTTGCTGCGTTTTTTTTTATTCAGCCTAATCCATTCTATAATTATCCGCACGGAACTGCAGACAGCATAAGCGATAAGCACATTTACCCACAGGTGGCAGATGCTTATCGAAAGATACAGCCTGCCCTCATCGGAAAAGCAGGTTATTTTTTTCTTGGTGATATGCTGACCAGCGAAAAAGGATATCCTTTCATCGATCGGTTTCATTACTCACCTGCCATGTCTGCCAGAATTGCACACGAAATTTTACGGCAGGTTGGTCCCTCCCTGAATCCATGAGTTGCCCGGAGACGTATCATTGGTAGTGCAGGTATTTAACTAATTTAGTGCCGATGAAAATCCTGGGGATCTCTGCCTATTATCATGATGCCGCGGCCACCCTGCTGGTTGACGGCCGGTTGGTGGCGGCAGCGCAGGAAGAACGTTTTACGCGGATAAAGCACGATCCTGCCTTTCCCAAAAATGCCATCGCTTTCTGCCTGTCGTTTGGTGGTCTCGTGCTGGACGATCTGGATGCAATCGTATTTTATGACAAACCGTTTTTAAAATTTGAAAGGCTGCTCGAGACGTATTGCAGCTTTGCCCCGGCAGGTCTGCGCTCATTTCTTACCAGCATCCCCCTTTGGATAAAAGAGAAACTTTTTTTGAAAAAGTTGCTGTTAGATGAAATGTCGGAGTTGCAGCCTTTTAATAAAAAAAAGGCCCTGCTACTTTTCCCGGAACACCATCTGTCTCACGCAGCCAGCGCTTTTTTTCCGTCTCCGTTCAGGGAGGCAGCGATATTGACCATGGATGGCGTGGGGGAATGGGCTACGGCATCAATCTCCAAAGGCGAGGGTAACCAGTTAACGGTTTTAAAAGAGCTTCATTTCCCGCATTCCCCGGGGCTTCTCTATTCCGCGTTCACCTATTATTGCGGATTTAAAGTAAACAGCGGTGAATATAAGCTCATGGGCCTGGCACCCTATGGTGACAAGGACAGTGCTGCCTTCAAACAAATTGTCAGCCAGATTCGCACCCGGCTGTTATCTATAAAAGATGATGGCTCCATCTTCCTGAACCAGGAGTATTTCACTTTTGCTACTTCACTCCGGATGGTAAGGGACGATAGCTGGGAACAATTGTTTGGAATAAAGAGAAGGCTGCCGGAGTCACCCCTAGAACAGATTTATTGTGATATGGCGCTGGCTATACAGGGGGTAATGGAAGAGATTGTGATCGGCATGGCTAAGGAGGCCAGACGGATTACCGGCAGCCATAATTTGTGTATGGCTGGCGGGGTTGCACTGAATTGCGTAGCTAACGAGCAGTTGAACAAAGCCGGGATTTTTTCTGCAATTTTTATTCAGCCCGCCGCGGGCGATGCCGGGGGATCGTTGGGGGCAGCCTATGCCGCTCACCATATTTATTTTCAACAGCCGGCGATCCCTATCACAGCTGGTTCAGATTCCATGCGGGGCGCTTTGCTGGGACCAGAATATACCGATGTTGCTGTGGCGACTGCTTTGAATATTTATGACCCTGTCTATACAAAATATAATGATTTTTCGACGACCGCGGCAGTTACGGCGGATTTACTAGCAGGCGGAAATATAATCGGCTGGTTCCAGGGCAGGATGGAATTTGGCCCGAGGGCCCTGGGCGCGCGTAGCATCCTGGCCGATCCCCGCCTTGAAAATATGCAGCAACGCATCAACCTGCAGGTGAAATTCAGGGAAAGCTTCCGGCCGTTTGCACCGGTGGTGCTGGAAGAATCCGCAGCCGATTATTTTGATGAAACAGTATCTTCACCTTACATGCTCTTTGTGAAAACACTGAAAAAAAGCCGCCAGTTACCGCATCCGGCAGGCTATGAAACTTTTTCGTTACCGGATAAATTAAATGCTGTGCGCAGTGATTTACCCGCCGTCACCCACGTGGATTATTCTGCGAGGGTGCAGACGGTGTGGTCTGAAAATCATCCTTTGTTAGGTGCGCTGCTATCGGCGTTTGAAAAACGTACGGGCTGTGCCGTACTTATCAACACCAGTTTTAATGTAAGAGGAGAGCCCATAGTTAACACACCCGTGGATGCCTACCGTTGTTTTATGGAGAGTGGGCTGGATTACCTGGTTATGGGAAATCTGGTTTTCGATAAACGGCTGCAGCCGAAGTGGCAGCATGATTCACGGATGGCACAGCCTGGAAAAGATTAGCCAGATATGCGGCGGGTGCCTCAGCCGGCATTTCGCGATCTTAGCGTAACGGTTTTCCGATGGTAGCTAAAACAATAAGTTTATCAAATGTATTTTCTATCTGATCTTTTTAAATTTCTAAAAGCCCGGAAAAAATGGTGGCTTGCTCCTTTGATTATCGTCTTGATCCTGATCGGCGCGATAATCGTTTTGGGTGGGTCATCGGCGGTTGCTCCCTTCATATATACACTTTTCTGATGCAGGCAAACCAAAGGCAGAAAGAACTTGAAACAATAGTAGTACTGATGCTGGCGCTCGTCGCCGCTTTCCATTTTACCCACCGGGACAGCCTGATCGGTGGCGCTTTTGTACTCGGAACCCTTGCATTGCTCTGGCCGTTATTTGCCAGGGTTGTCCATCTTTCCTGGCAGAAACTGGGGCTCGTCATGGGTTTTATCATGAACCGCATAATCCTTACGGTATTATTTTATGCCATCGTTTGGCCGCTTGGCCTGATCGCCCGAAAAACGCATAAGTCAGGGATCGACCTGAATGATACCAAAGTTTCACTATATAAGCAGCGCGATCACCTGTATGTTCCTGGTGATTTGGAAAACCCGTGGTAAGCGAAACCCATGAACCAGCAGTATGCGTACCGTAGATTCATTACATAAAATCAAGTTCCCGTTATGGCTGGTTTACCTGTTTTTTGTGGCACTGGCCTTCCTGCTGTTTCTGCCCGTGCTGTACAAGGGTTTTGTATCCGATGACTACCTCGTGTTGCAGCGGGTCACCCAGCGTCAACTCGTTACCGAGGGCGATTTTTTCCGGCCTCTTTCCGATCTCAGTTTATATCTTTCTTTTTGGCTAACCGGGATGCGGCCCGTGGGCTTCAATGCGGTTAACATCCTGGTGCATGGCAGCAATGCTTTTATGTTGTACCGGCTGGGGGTGTTATCAATGCCTGCAGCTGCAAAGCAGGGCCGGCTCTTTGGCCTTATGGCAGCCATTCTTTTCCTGCTTTATCCCTTCCACACAGAAGCGGTGATTTGGGCCATTGGACGCGGTATTGTGCTCTCTGCAGGTTTTGGGTTGCTTGCGCTGCTGGTAATGTTGCTCCCCTGGAAATTTTCGACCAGGCTGCCTGTTGCCTGCTTGTTGTATTTCATCGCTTTACTGGGATACGAGACAGTGCTTCCACTTCCTTTCCTCTTCCTGCTGCTGATGGGTGGTACAGGCGCTAAAAAAGGCCAGCTGGCAACGGCGGCGGCGGCAAGCCTTTTTACCCTGCTGTGTTATGCCGTTTTCAAATATTATGTTATCCATGTGGTGGTCGGTGACTATGGCACCCGGATTCTTGCCGCAAGCCCCCAAGATTTTATCCTTCGTGCGATAAAAACGACGGGCAGGCTTTTACTACCCCCATCACAGCAATCAATACGCTTGCTGTCGCTTGCGATAGCCTTGCTGGTAGCCATTATTGTTGCGGTAATCATCCGGAAATTTAAGTCAGGCCCGGAAGACCGGTATGGCAGGCTGCTGGTTGGGTTACTCATCTTCTCACTGCCTGTTCCATTATTAACGGGCATAAGTACCCGAACCTACGAGGGTGACCGCATATTTTATTTCTGTTCTGCTTTTCTTTGTTTGTATATCAGCTGGCTTATCCGTTCAGTTTCCTCGCGCGGATGGCGTGCGGTAATTTACCTGGGCTGCGTATGTTATTGCCTTTTCTTTTTTTACACCGCGGTACTTGCCTGGCGGCGGGGCGGGTTGATAGCACAGGAATTTTTTATGTCGGTTGCAGCAGTCCCACACCCCGGCGCAAAACTGTTTTTGATCAATGTGCCGGAAGATCATGACGGAGCCCAGGTATTGCGGAACGGGTTTTTGGAGGGATTAGTTTCACAACATATCGATACTGCCGGAATCCGCGTGGTTAATTACCTTTCATCTGCCCAGGCAAAACAAGCCGGAGGCCTCATCGCCCCCCAGGTTACGAACGGTAGCCTGTTTTTATACCCGTCTGCCTGGGTGGGAGACAGTTTACTTCGGGCGCGTTTCCGGCCCGACATCAATTATCCGGATTCCGTCTACTTCAAGCTTGATAAAACAGATAAAATATATTTTTGGAATACGAAAGCGCTGGTGCCCTTACGGTAGTGCCGGTGATCGGCGGCAACCTGGCTGTGGTATACGTTGGATTATTCCCGGAGGATTGTTTTATGTGCCAGTACGGTTTGGTTGTCCGACAGCCTCAGCACATAAGCTGCTTTAGGCAGGTTTGTTACGGGTATTCTGATCATTTCGTCCTGCCCGCTAAGAGACCTGCTAGTTGAATAAACCAGCTGCCCGTTCATGTTGAACAGCTGAAGGTTTAATTGTGTCCCGGTGGGATTTAGCAGCCGGACCGTGATGTCTGCAGTCGCGGGGTTGGGATAAATGACCAGGTCATTGGCTATACTGCTTGCAACCTGAATTTTACGGGTTGTCCTGTTTTTGGCGAGCAGCCAGTAAGAGGGGTCGAGCAGCATTGTATCAGCAGCAAATCCCAGGTTGACGCGAAAGGTTTCTCCATTTTGTTTATTGTCAACCCTTATCAGCGTATCGTGCGTTGCATTTTTGAAGCGAAGCTGTATGGGCATATCGTAAAAGCCTACCGAGGGGTCTGACGTAGTCTGATCAATTTTTACTGTTGCCCAATGGTTATTGTTTTGGGTCCAGGTACAACTGTAATTCGGATAACCCTCCCCGTAAAACCATTTCTGAAAAAAGGAAGTCAGGTCCATGCCGCTTTCCGCTTCCAGGTTCCGGATGAGATCGGAGGTCCTGGCATAGTTGTATTTCAACGCAGGGTCGTTCAGGTAGCGGTTGACTGCTTTAAAAAATACCGCATCTCCCATTTTCCAGCGGAGCATGTGTAGCAGGTAAGCCCCTTTTTCGTAAGAAAGCCGGAAGCTGAACACCCGGTTTACATCTGTGGTATCACTTACCCAGACCGAGCCGCCGGGTTGCGCCGTAATATCGCGGATCATGTTGGTGAGAATAACGGGAAAATATTGGGTGTCTACGTTCTGGTTAAACACCACCTGGCAGTACGTGGCGAAGCCTTCATTCAGCCAGATATCCTGCCAGCTGCCGCAGGTGATTTTATCTCCAAACCACTGGTGGCCCGTTTCATGACCGATAAGGGCGTTAGAAGGATAGTTCAGGAAAGTGTTGGTCTGATGTTCCATTCCGCCGCCCCAGCCGAACTGGGTGTACCCATATTTTTCTCTGGCGAAGGGGTATTCGCCGAATACGCTGGAATACAGGATGAGGGCCTGTTTTGTAAGCCAGCGCTGGCTGTTAAAGTCGTTTACATATTCCGGGTAGGCATAATCGATTACCGGCATAACGCGGCTGCCAATCATCACCGTATCTGTCAGTACGCTGAAGTTGGATACGGCGAAGGCGACAAGGTAACTCGATATCGGGTAGCGGTGATGCCAGACCGTAGTGCGCAGGCCGGCCGTAGTGGTGTCACTCACGAGTACTCCATTGGCCGAAGCCTGGTAACCGGCAGGGTTAGTTAGTATGATGTCTATTGAATCCGCTTTATCGCCCAGGTCATTTTTACAGGGCCACCATTCTCTGGCACCATAGGGTTCTGACAGGCTCCATAACACAGGGACACCGTTATGGTAATCTTGCTCAAAGGGGTGAAAGCCACTGCTTCTGCGGGGAACCCCGTGGTAATAAATACCAACTGAATCTGTTATCCCGGTTGCAAGGGCTGAAGGGAAGTCGAGTTCCAGTTTATCCCCGCCATTTTTTTTATACCCGATGGCGGTGCCGTGGTAAAGTACACTGTCGACGGAGAGTGTATCGCTGCAGTCGAATACCACCGAACTTCCGCCTACCTTCATTTTAAAGATGGAAATTACCGACCCGCTGATGTACCGCACGGCCGGGTCAACGTTCCAGGTGCAGCGGTAATACCTGACATCGAAATTATTATCTGCCGGGCTGCTGCCTGCAGTTCTTGCAGCACCATAAGGAAAAGGAGGTAAACTCGTGTATCCTTTCATTTCCAGTTCCGCTATGCGGGCTGGATCGAAGCCAGGCTGGCCAACGGCCCTTGAACAAAGTATTACCCAGGTCAGCAGAGCCGGGAGCAGGAACCGGGTAAAGTATTTTACAGGCATAACTATTGGTAGGGTAGTCGCGTTTAAAACGTACCAACCCTATAAAACATTGCCCGGCCGGCTGGTTTCTGCCCAGCGCACAATATATTTTCCGAGCATGTCAAATTCCAGGTTGACGGCATCACCGGTACAGGCATCAGCCAGGTTGGTATGCTGGTAGGTATAGGGGATGATGGCCACGGAAAATTGATCTGCCGTTACTGCAAAAACGGTGAGGCTGATGCCATTGAGGGCGACGGAGCCTTTTTCAATGACGAGGGGAGCAAATTTCGGGTCGAAAGCGATGCGGAACAGCCAGCTTCCCTGCTGGTCGGTTTTTTCGAGAATGGTGCCGGTGGTATCCGTATGACCCTGTACAAAATGGCCGTCTATTCTTCCGCTGGGATGCAGGCAGCGTTCCAGGTTCACGCGGTCGCCGGTTGTCCAGTTGCCGAGCGTGGTTTTAGCGAGGGTTTCCGCGATGGCAGTCACCTGGTAATGACCCTCGCCGACCATTTCCACCGTAAGGCAGACGCCGTTGTGGGCGAGGCTTTGGTCCACTTTCAGTTCCGGGGCCAGGGAGGAATCAACCAGGAAAGTTTTGTTGGTGCCGGCGGCGCTGACGGCCCTGATGGTGCCGGTAGACTCGATGATTCCTGTAAACATAGAAATCAAAATTAAGCGCTAAAACCATTTGGCGGATGATGTTTTTCGTTTTATCTTTGCCGTCCCAAACACTAAAGGGGGTATTAATTATGTTGATCATTGATTCCAAAGATTGCGAAAACATTGACAAGGCGCTCAAAAAATACAAGAAGAAGTTTGAGAAAGCTAAAATTTTGGTTCAATTAAGGGAACGGCAGGCTTTTATCAAACCTTCCGTGCGCCGCCGGGGAGAGATCCTCAAAGCAGTCTACAAGTTGAAAGTAAACACGGGCCAGTTAGACGATTAATCTTTCTGCGCTGCCTGAATGTATAAAATAGCTGTAAAGTGAATAACTTTACGGCTATTCCTTTTTATGGATACTTCTTTCCATGCCTCGCTTAGAACCTTCCTCGCTTTCCTGACTTTCGAAAAGCGCTATTCCAAACACACGATTGTTGCGTACGAGCAGGATCTGGCTGATTTTTTTTCCTTTGCGGTACGGGAGTTTGCGGTTGCCGGCGCGGGTGAGATCACGCCGGTAATGGTTCGCACCTGGCTGGCCGGCCTCCGCAGTGAGCAGCTGGCTGCCAGGACACTGAACCGCAAGGCCTCCTCGCTGAAATCGTTTTTCAAATACCAGTTGCGTACCGGCGGGCTGCCGGCATCGCCCATGGTGGGCATCAGCACCCCAAAATCAGGGAGGCGGTTGCCGGAATATGTTGCCGAAGCGGCGATGGAGGATCTGTTTACCCACGCCGGGTTCCCCGACAGCTGGCGCGGCCGCACCGACCGGTTGCTGCTGCAGCTCTTTTACCAGACCGGCATGCGGCTGAGTGAGCTGGTGTCGTTACAGGAAGCGCAGGTAGATTATGGCCGGCAGGCGATAAAGGTGCTGGGCAAGGGAAACAAAGAGCGCGTCATTCCGGCGGGCACGGCACTGCTCGGGGAGATGCGCAGGTATGCGGATGAAAAACGGGCCGTTGCGGGGGCGGACTGCCATGTTTTTTTTATTCGTGAAAACGGAAAGCCCCTCTACCACAAATATGTCTACCTGGCTGTGAAGCACTACCTGGGGCTCATCACCACGCTAAACAGGAAAAGCCCCCATATCCTGCGGCATACCTTCGCCACTCACCTCACCAGCAACGGGGCGGCCCTCAATGCCGTTAAAGAGCTGCTGGGCCACAGCAGCCTGGCCTCCACGCAGGTGTATACCCACAACAATATTGAGCGGTTAAAGGCTGCCCATAAAAAGGCGCATCCCGGGGAGTAACACCAGCCTGCCGGCACGTTAAAAATTGTATTTGCCCCTGTTGTTTTTTTTTGGAAAAACTCGCGTTATCCGGTAACTTCACGACAGGTACGACAGCTGTTGTACCGAGGAATGATCGTCCCTTACGGGAAAAGTTCTTTACCTTATTGTTCACAGATTAAAAGCGAAAATTTATGAACGTTAACATTCAGACAGTTCACTTTGATGCCGATGCTAAACTGACCGATTATGTCAGGCGGAAACTGGAAAAATTAAGTACTTTTCATGACCGGATCGTTAAAGTAGATGTCTTTTTAAAACTGGATAACGTGGTACACCAGATCAAAGACAAGATTGCCGAAATCAATGTGAGTGTACCGCGGCACCAGTTTTTTGTAAAAGCAAGTTCGAAATCATTCCAGGAATCTTTTGACGATGCATTTGATTCCCTGGTCAACCAGATAAAAAGACAGAAGGAAAAGCAGGCCGCCTGAATGAAGGCATCACCTGGAAAAATCCCCGCAACAGCTGCGGGGATTTTTTTTGGCGGCCCGGGAACCGAGGGCGGCTGGGGCGGGTCCGCTGTTATTTTATGAAACCGTAAAAATTTATAGCAGCAAAGTTTTTGTATTTATTGAATTCCATTACCTTTGCATTCCCAAAATTTTTGGGGTAGCTCTTTATTGGTATTCTGGTAATGCCACCTTAGCTCAGTTGGTAGAGCAACTGATTTGTAATCAGTAGGTCGCAGGTTCGATTCCAGCAGGTGGCTCGATATGGGGAGCGCAGGAAAGGTGCGGGAGCGTGTCCGCCGGAGTGGCGGGTACAAAAATATTTTGAAATGGTTCGGGCAAGTAGTCAAGTGGCCAACGACAACAGACTGTAAATCTGTTCTCTCCGGAGTTCGGTGGTTCGAATCCATCCTTGCCCACAGTTCTTTTAAGCGGAAGTAGCTCATTTGGTAGAGCGATAGCCTTCCAAGCTATAGGTGGCGAGTTCGAGCCTCGTCTTCCGCTCAGTTTAGCGCAGGAATAAAGAATGACGGTTGACAGATGGCTGCCAGCTAACAACGGTCAGCTTTGTGCAGGTTCAATGCCGTTGTAGCTCAGGGGTAGAGCACTTCCTTGGTAAGGAAGAGGTCGTGAGTTCAATTCTCATCAACGGCTCCAGCCGCCCGGTGGCTTAATGTCGGAAATCCGTACCGGGCAGGGAAAGCAGTAACTTTTGGGAGGGTGGCGCACTGTTATTAATGGTTGTGCACGCCGGTTTTCCGCGCGGGGCGTTTATGCGGAGATTTAGGCTTACATTGCCGCCCGGTTTTTACCCGGCCGGCTGAATACAGCAGAACAGTTGAAGGGTGCGACGCAACGGTGGCGGGTATTGTACGGCTGCCGGCTACAGGATAAATATCAATATTGTAAAACACAATTTAAAAACCGATAACGATGTCAAAAGAGACTTTTAAAAGGGACAAACCCCACGTTAACGTTGGCACCATTGGCCACGTCGACCATGGCAAAACAACATTAACTGCAGCTATCACTGAAATTCTTGCTAAAAAAGGGATGGGTAATGTTGCTAAAAAGTACGATGAAATTGATGGTGCTCCCGAGGAAAAAGAAAGGGGTATCACGATTAATACAGCGCACGTTGAATACCAGACTGCGAACCGGCATTATGCGCACGTAGACTGCCCGGGTCACGCGGATTATGTTAAAAATATGATTACAGGAGCCGCCCAGATGGACGGAGCTATCCTGGTGGTTGCTGCTACAGACGGCCCGATGCCCCAGACCCGCGAGCACATCCTGCTGGCGCGCCAGGTGGGTGTTCCCCGTATGGTGGTATTTATGAATAAAGTGGATTTGGTGGATGACCCCGAGCTGATTGAACTGGTGGAAATGGAAATCCGTGAACTGCTGACTAAAAATGGTTTTGACGGTGACAATACCCCCATCATCAAAGGTTCAGCGACAGGTGCGCTGGCCGGTGATGCTAAATGGGTGGGTGCAATCGACGAGCTGATGGATGCGGTGGATTCCTACATTCCCCTGCCTCCCCGTCCTGTTGATCTGCCGTTCCTGATGAGCGTGGAAGATGTATTCTCTATTACAGGTCGTGGTACAGTTGCCACGGGTCGTATCGAAAGAGGCCGCATCAAAGTGGGTGAAGGCATTGAAATCGTAGGATTGATGGACAAGCCCCTGACCTCTACCGTTACCGGTGTGGAAATGTTCCGCAAGCTGCTCGACGAAGGTGAAGCCGGAGACAATGCAGGTCTGCTGCTCCGCGGTATTGAAAAAACACAGATTCGCCGTGGTATGGTACTGTGCAAACCAGGTTCTATTACGCCCCACACTGAATTCAAGGGTGAAGTATATGTACTGAGCAAAGAAGAAGGTGGCCGTCATACGCCGTTCTTCCAGAAATACCGTCCCCAGTTTTACTTCCGTACAACGGATGTAACCGGTGAAGTGACTTTACCGGAAGGCACTGAAATGGTGATGCCGGGCGATAACACATCGCTCCGTGTAACCCTGATTCAGCCGATTGCGATGGAAAAGGGATTGAAGTTTGCCATTCGTGAAGGCGGTCGTACCGTGGGCGCCGGCCAGGTGACTGAAATCATCAAATAGCCAGGCAGCTGATAGCTTACAGGAAAGGCGGCCGATGCTTTTGCCGAATCAGAAAATAAGCTATCTTTAATTTATATTGCTAAAAGCTATTGGCTAACCGCTGATAGCTTTTAGTTTTCTTACGGGCATGGTGCAACGGTAGCATACGGGTCTCCAAAACCTTTGATCTGGGTTCGAATCCTAGTGCCCGTGCTGAGGAGACAACGGCAGAAACGGTTTAAGTCCTGCCGTATTCAATAACGATTTATTCAGCGACAATGAACAAAGTATCATCTTATCTCAGTGAATCTTACCGTGAACTGGTAGAGAAAGTGACATGGCCGACATGGACAGAATTGCAGCAGTCGACCATCATCGTGCTGGTAGCAACGGTGCTGATCACGGTAGTGGTGGGGTTGATGGACCTCGTGTCCAGTGTGGTTTTAAAATTCATCTATTCATTGTTTTAGTAATGGAAAATCAAACAACGCAACAGGAAACGAAATGGTTTGTGCTCCGTGTGATCAGTGGCAAAGAGCGCAAAGTGAAGGAGTACCTGGATAAAGAAATATCCCGCGGGGGATGGACGGAAATCGTAAAGCAGGTGTTCCTGCCGGTAGAGAAAGTGTATAAAGTGCAGAATGGTAAGAAGGTGATGCGTGAGCGGAACTATTATCCCGGGTACGTGATGATAGAAATCACCGATGGCCAGCTGAGTGATGATCTGCGCGATACCATAAAGAATACAAACAGTGTTATCCACTTCCTCGGAAAAGAAAACCCGGTGGCCCTGCGCAAGGCTGAAGTGAACAAGATGCTGGGCAAGATGGACGAAATGGCTGAGGCCGGTGGCGTGAGCATGAGTGAGCCGTTTATAGTAGGAGAAACCATTAAAATTATCGAAGGCCCCTTCAACGATTTCAACGGCAGCATTGAAGAAGTAAATGACGAAAAGAAAAAGCTGAAAGTGACTGTAAAAATTTTCGGCCGTTCCACGCCTGTGGAGCTGAATTATATGCAGGTGGAGAAAATTAGTTAACCTGCCTTCCCGTTCAAAAATTATCATACCTGCCACGCGGCAGGTATTTTTTTGCGGGACCTGCGATGGTACGGATGGGGTAAATGTTTACTTTCGTTCAACACCCGGTAATAGGGTGCTGACACTACCCGGACAATGGCCTTCTATGCGAATAGCCCATCTTATTATTACGTATACCGATCCCCGCTTAACCGAACGGATGATCAGGCGGATGGCCCACCCTGCCTTTCACTTTTACGTGCATGTAGATAAAAAAAAGGATATCAGGCCCTATCTCTACCTGGCCAGCCTTCCGAATGTATACCTCATCCGCAAACGGGTTAAAGTGGTGTGGGGTGGATACGCGACGGTGGTGGCGACGCTGGAATCGGTACGGGAAATCCTGCAGTCGGGCCGCAGCTATGATTATATCCACCTGATGAGCGGGCAGGATTACCCGGTCAGGCCAGCTGCTGAAATCTATGACTTTTTCTGCCGGAACGCGGGGAGCGAATTCGTGCAATACGAACATTTTGATGACTGGGCGGGGGAATCCTACCCACGCATCAGGGAATACCACCTGACGAACTACCGGTTTCCGGGCCGGTATTATATCCAGCGGCTCATGAACAGCATCCTGCCAGTGCGGGTCCCGCCAGGGAAAATGGAATTTTATGGATCATCCATGTTCTGGGCGCTGTCGGCCGGCTGCCTGCAGTCCGTGCTCAAAAGAATTGACGGCAATGTCCGGTTCCGCCGGTTTCTGCAACTGACCTGGGGGGCGGATGAGTTTTTCTTCCAGACGATGGTGATGAACTCCACTTACCGGGACCGGGTGATAAATGACAACCTGCTTTTCCTGGACAGGGAAAAAGGGGCTCCTCATCCAAAACTGATGACGCTGTCGCACCTTGCCGCCATCAAAAATTCGGGAAAGTTATTTGCCCGAAAATTTGACAATACTGCGGAAAATGCCGTGCTGGATGAGATCGATCGGTGGACGGAACACAAGACCGGGAAAACCGGTACAGCATCCATCAGGAAATTTTGAGAAAAGCCGTTTACTTTGCAGAAAATACCTACCTTTGCCATCCCAAAAACAGTTCTTTAGTAAACAGCATTGGGAGTGCCTCCAGAAGGCGGCACGTTATCACCAAAAAACACAATCATGGCAAAAGAAATCTCAGGTTTCGTGAAATTGCAGTGTAAAGGCGGACAAGCCAATCCTGCACCCCCGATCGGTCCTGCGCTCGGTTCCAAGGGCGTTAATATTATGGAGTTCTGCAAGCAGTTCAATGCGCGGACCCAGGACAGGATGGGAAAAGTTCTGCCGGTATTAATTACTGTGTATACCGACAAAAGTTTTGAGTTCGTTATCAAGACTCCTCCGGCAGCCGTACAGCTGATGGAAGCAGCCAAAATTCAAAGTGGTTCAAAAGAGCCCAACCGCAACAAAGTAGGCAAGGTTAATTGGGACAGCGTGGAAGCAATCGCCAAGGACAAAATGGCTGATTTGAATTGCTTCACCCTTGAAAGTGCCATGAAAATGGTAGCCGGTACAGCCCGCAGCATGGGACTGACCGTTGACGGTAAAGCTCCCTGGGAAAACTAATTTGTTATCACTTAAAATTTTGAGCTATGGCTATCACTAAAAAAAGAAAAATTGCTAATGCTAAAGTCGATTCGTCGAAAGCATATTCTCTCAAGGATGCTTCTTCTTTGGTAAAGGATGTCAATATCACCCGTTTTGATGCGTCCGTGGACCTACATATCCGCCTGGGCGTGGATCCCAAGAAAGCCGACCAGGCTGTAAGGGGTACCGTTACCCTTCCACACGGAACCGGAAAAACCAAGCGCGTGCTGGTACTATGTACGCCCGACAAAGAAGCCGAAGCAAGAGCTGCCGGTGCCGATTTTGTTGGACTGGATGAATTTATCACAAAGATTGAAGGAGGCTGGGTAGACGTGGATGTTATCGTGGCTACCCCTTCGGTAATGCCGAAAATTGGCCGCCTGGGTAAAGTGCTCGGTCCGCGTAACCTGATGCCGAACCCCAAGACCGGAACGGTGACCAATAATGTTGCGGAAGCGGTCAATGAAGTAAAGGGCGGTAAGATTGCGTTCAAGGTCGACAAGGCAGGTATCATCCATGCTTCTGTAGGCAGGGTAAGTTTCGGACCGGATAAAATTGCGGCCAACAGCCAGGAATTGATCAATGCCATCATCAAACTGAAGCCTTCTTCTGCCAAGGGGATTTATCTCCGCGGGGTAAGCCTGGCCAGCAGTATGAGCCCCGGTATTGCCGTTGATACCAAAACTTTTGTGCAGTAAACCCATTCATCCTCGTCCTGCCTGTAGCCATGCCGGAAAAAAAATAATGTTATGACCAAAGATCAAAAAAACGAAGTAATCGAAGTACTGAAAGGAAAATTTTCCCAGTACAACAATTTCTATATAGCCGATACCGAAGCCCTGTCGGTAGCGCAGGTGGGTACACTCCGCCGCGCCTGTTTCGACAAAGCTGTTGAAATGAAAGTGGCTAAGAATACGCTTATCCGTAAGGCGCTGGAATCGCTTGACGGTGAAAAATATACTGGTGTATATGAATCGCTGCACAAAGTAACCGCCCTGCTTTTTTCTGAAAATCCCAAGGACCCGGCCCTGATCATCACCTCGTTCCGCAAAAAAAGCAATGGTGCAAAACCGGAACTGAAGGCCGCGTTCATTAACGGTGATATTTACACCGGTGACAGCAGCCTCCTGGCCCTGACTAAGATCAAAACCAAGAATGAGCTGATCGGGGAAGTGATCGGGTTGTTGCAATCGCCTGCGAAAAGGGTATTGGCGGCACTGTTGCATCACCATGAAAAGCAGGCAGCCGGCGCAACGGAAGCACCAGCAGCTCCTGAGGCTACCGCAGCAGCTGCTGAATAACGAATTGACACTTTCGATCAATAACCCGGCCCGGCGGTTAAAAAGGGCGCAAACAATTTTTTTAAATCATCCTCCGGAGTCCGTATAAAAGGGCTGTGAAGGCGGAAAAAATTAAACAACATGGCAGACGTAAAAGCATTAGCAGAACAATTAGTAGGCCTTACTGTAAAAGATGTACAGGAACTGGCTGATTTCTTAAAATCGGAGTACGGCATTGAACCAGCCGCTGCAACAATGGTTGCCGCAGGTCCTGGCGATGGCGGAGCCGCAGTAGTGGAAGAAAAAACAGCTTTCAATGTTATCCTGAAGAGCGGTGGAGCTTCCAAGCTGAATGTCGTTAAAATTGTAAAAGATATGACCGGTCTTGGATTGAAAGAGGCCAAGGAACTGGTAGATGGTGCGCCTAAAGCCATTAAGGAAGGCGTGAGCAAGGCAGAGGCTGAAGAGCTGAAAACCAAGCTTACTGATGCTGGTGCTGACGTAGAAATCCAGTAATCGCCCCATCGGTTTACCGATATTGACCCCGGCACCCAGCCGGGGTTATTTTTTTTGACGGACGACGATGGCTTTGGGCAAAACTTAGATTTGTCATTTTAACATTATTTTAATATTCCCGGGTTGGGGAAAGGCAAAAGATAATGAGATACTGCGCTGTATAACGCAGGTTTTACGTACATTTGCAATCCAATTGTACAAAAGGTGGTTAGCCCGGGTATCTAAATCAATGACCATTTCTATAAGTTATTCATAATTAATATACTGAGAACTTCCTTAAGTTCTACGGTATATTTTTTGTCTATAGACGAATCATAATATTTGAACATTTCTAAAACCGGTTTAAAATAATATGTCTTCAACAAAATTACAAAGCAGGATCAACTTTGGTAAGATTAAAAACTTAGCAGACGCGCCTGACTTACTCGAAGTACAGATACAATCGTTTAAGGAATATTTCCAGCTGGAGACAACCCCCGATAAACGTAATATCGAAGGGTTGTTTAAAGTATTTAAGGAAAATTTTCCCATAACCGATACCCGGAACATTTTCGTTCTTGAATTCCTCGATTACTTCATCGATCCGCCACGCTACACCATTGAAGAATGTATGGAGCGTGGATTGACCTATGCAGTACCGCTGAAGGCAAAACTCCGGCTGAGCTGTAATGATGAAGAACATGTCGATTTCCAGACCATTGTGCAGGATGTCTTCCTGGGCAATATTCCCTATATGACACCCCGTGGCACCTTTGTGATCAATGGTGCAGAACGTGTGGTGGTAAGCCAGCTGCACCGTTCACCCGGTGTGTTCTTTGGCCAGTCCATTCACCCGAACGGAACCAAAATCTACTCTGCCCGTGTAATTCCTTTTAAGGGAGCCTGGATGGAGTTTGCCACAGACATCAACAACGTGATGTATGCGTATATCGACCGTAAAAAGAAATTCCCGGTAACCACGCTGCTTCGTTCCATCGGGTACGAAACAGATAAAGACATCCTGGAACTTTTCGGAATGGCCGATGAAGTGAAAACCGATAAAAAGTCACTTGAAAAACATATCGGTAAAAAACTTGCTGCCCGCGTGCTGCGTACCTGGGTGGAAGATTTTGTGGACGAAGATACCGGTGAGGTCGTTTCCATTGAGCGAAATGAAATCGTTATGGAGCGGGATACTGTTCTCGACGAAGAAGGTATTGAAACCATCAGCGAAATGGATGTGAAAAGCGTATTCCTGCAGAAGGAAGACGTCGGCGGTGATTATGCCATCATCTACAACACCCTGAACAAAGACACCTCCAACAGTGAACTGGAAGCTGTGCAGCACATCTACCGCCAGCTGCGCGGAGCAGATGCACCCGATAACGAAACGGCAAGAGGCATCATTGATAAATTGTTCTTCAGCGACAAGCGTTATGATCTCGGCGAAGTGGGCCGGTACAAGATCAACCGCAAGCTTGGTCTGAACCAGCCGCTCGATCATAAGACCCTCACTAAAGAGGATATGATTGAAATCATTAAGTACCTCGTTCGCCTGACCAATGCCAAAGCGGACATCGACGATATCGATCACCTGAGCAACCGCCGCGTGCGTACCGTAGGGGAGCAGCTGTACGCCCAGTTTGGCGTGGGTCTCGCCCGTATGGCCAGGACCATCAGGGAGAGAATGAACGTGCGCGACAACGAAGTGTTTACCCCGGTGGATCTGATTAATGCGAGGACGCTCTCCTCCGTGATCAATTCCTTCTTTGGTACCTCACAGCTGTCCCAGTTCCTTGACCAGACCAACCCCCTCAGCGAAATCACTCACAAGCGCCGTATCTCCGCGCTCGGGCCAGGTGGTCTGAGCCGTGAGCGTGCCGGCTTCGAGGTGCGTGACGTGCATTACTCGCATTACGGAAGGCTTTGTACCATCGAAACCCCGGAAGGCCCGAACATCGGTCTGATCTCCACGCTCTGCGTACACGCCAAAATCAACGAAATGGGCTTTATCGAAACTCCTTACCGCAAGGTGGTGAACGGTAAAGTAAACATGAAGGAGCTGGAGTTTCTGAGTGCTGAAGAAGAAGATTCCGCCAAGATTGCCCAGGCTAATACACCGCTCGATGACAAGGGTCATTTTGCAGAACAAAAGATTGTTTCCCGCCAGACGGGCGACTTCCCCATACTGGAGAAAGAAGAAGTGGAATTTATGGACGTGGCGCCCAACCAGATCGTTGGACTGAGTGCTTCCCTGATTCCCTTCCTGGAGCACGATGATGCCAACCGTGCACTGATGGGATCAAACATGCAACGCCAGGCCGTGCCGCTGATTCGTCCGCAGGTGCCGATCGTCGGTACCGGTCTCGAAGCAAAGGCTGCCCGTGACGCAAGGGTTCAGATCCTGGCAGACGGGGAAGGTATCGTGGAGTATGTGGATGGCAACGAAATCCATGTGCGTTACGACAGGAATGACACCGACCGCCTGGTAAGTTTTGAAGAAGATCTGAAGATCTATCACCTCACGAAATTTATAAAGACCAACCAGGAAACGTCCATCTCTCAGAAGCCTGCCGTGAAGAAAGGGCAGCGCGTAAAGAAAGACGACTTCCTGAGCGAAGGATACGCTGTCAAAGACAGTGAACTGGCCCTCGGCCGTAACCTGAAAGTGGCATTCATGCCCTGGAAAGGCTACAACTTTGAAGATGCCATTGTAATCAGCGAAAAAGTGGTGAGTGAAGACCTCTTTACCTCCATCCACATCTCTGAATATGAACTGGAAGTAAGGGATACCAAACTGGGCGAGGAAGAACTTACGCCCGACATCCCCAACGTGTCTGAAGAAGCCACCAAGGACCTGGATGAAAACGGTATCATCCGCATTGGCGCCACAGTGAAAGAAGGTGACATCATCATTGGGAAGATCACGCCGAAAGGCGAAAGTGATCCTACGCCGGAAGAAAAGCTGCTGCGTGCCATCTTCGGCGATAAGGCCGGCGATGCCAAAGAT